>DATFYA010000073.1 GCA_035315345.1 Candidatus Methylomirabilota bacterium | reverse complement strand
GCTCGGTTCGGCTATCGGTTGACCCGCCAGACTGGCAGCCACCTCCGGTTGACCACCATCGAACACGGCGAGCCGGGGTCTTGGCCGACGTAGCCCAGCACCTCGGTTTCTCGTGAGAAGCGCTCATCGAGCAGCTGTTCG
The DNA here is from genome assembly GCA_035315345.1 of Candidatus Methylomirabilota bacterium. Lineage (NCBI taxonomy): Bacteria > Methylomirabilota (SeqCode) > Candidatus Methylomirabilota bacterium. Next base: position 92,827 of record DATFYA010000073.1, on the reverse strand, counting down.
GCCGATAGTGGATGACGATCTCTCCGTCGAGACCAATCGAGAGCGCACGGCGATCGTCCCGCGGTCTTGCCGAGTGACATCCTTCCCTCGGGGCGGGCGCCGTCTATGAGCGAGGCCATGCCCGCCGCCGATGCGCACCCGCGCCGGCGGGTGCGCGTGCTGGACACCGAGATGGCCTACGTGGACACGGGCGCGGGCGATCCGGTGGTGTTCCTGCACGGAAACCCGACGTCGTCCTACCTCTGGCGCAACGTGATTCCGCACGTGCAGCCGGCCTCGCGCTGCCTCGCGCCGGATCTGATCGGGATGGGCGACTCCGGCAAGGCGCCCGGCGGCTCCTACCGCTTCGTGGACCACGCCCGCTATCTCGACGCGTGGTTCGAGGCACTCGCGCTCGACCGCGTCACCCTCGTGGTGCACGACTGGGGCTCGGCGCTGGGCTTCCACTGGGCGCGCCGCCACCCCGAGCGCGTGCGCGGCCTCGTCTACATGGAAGCCCTGGTGCGGCCGGTCACGTGGGACGAATGGCCGGAGGTGGCGCGGAAGGTCTTCCAGGCGATGCGCTCGCCGGCGGGCGAGGAGATGGTGCTCGTCAAGAACGTGTTCGTGGAGCGGATCCTGCCCCTGAGCGTGCTGCGCGGGCTGACCGAGGCGGAGATGGCGGTCTATCGCCGGCCGTATCTGGAGCCCGGCGAATCACGCCGCCCGACCCTGACCTGGCCCCGGCAGATCCCGATCGACGGCGAGCCGGCGGACGTGGTGGCGATCGTCGACGACTACGCGCGGTGGCTGGCCACGAGCGACGTGCCCAAGCTGTTCGTCAACGCGGAGCCGGGGACGATCCTCACCGGGCCGCAGCGCGAGTTCTGCCGGACCTGGCCGAGCCAGCAGGAGATCACCGTGCGCGGCAGCCACTTCGTCCAGGAGGACTCGCCGCGGGAGATCGGGGCGGCGGTGGCGGGATTCGTGGCGGGGCTTCGGCGGTAACCGCCAGGAAGTCGCGGACCACGCGCAGGAACTCGTCGAGGCGGTCGTGGTGCAGCCAGTGCCCGGCGCGCTCGATGCCGACGACGGTGGCGTGGCGGAACGGCTCGGCGCGGCCGTCCTCGGCCGGATTGCCGGAGCGGCTCTCGGTGCCGTAGAGCAGGAGCGTGGGACAGGCGATGCGCGACCACAGGTGCTTGATGTCCTGCCCGCGCATGTCGTACGGCGGAAAGACGCGCACGTAGTTGTCGAACTTCCAGCTATAGGTGCCGTCCTCGTTCTGGTTCACGCCGTGCACCGTCAGATGGCGCGCCTGCTCGGCGGAGAGATGCGGGTTCTCCTCCTGCATACGACGGAAGGCGTCCTCGATCGAGCCGTACCGACGGGGCAGACGGCCCGCGAGCCTGCGCTGCTCGAGGATCCACTCGTCCATGCGCAGGTCGATGCTCGTCGCGGCGCGCTCCGCCCACTGCCGCGGGGACGGCCCGAGCCCCTCGATCGCCACGAGCCGGGCGACCGTCTCCGGATAGATCCCGGCATAGCGCAGCGCCACGTTACCGCCCAGCGAGTGGGCGATGATGGTCACCGGAGCCAGCCGCTGGCCGTGGATCAGCTGGGCGAGGTCGTAGATGTATCCCGTCATGGAGTAGCTGCCGTCGGCCGTCCACTGGCTGTCGCCGTGACCCCGCAGGTCCGGGGCGATGATGTGCCAGTCGTGGCGGAGCGCGGCCGCGGTCCAGTCCCAGTTCCGGCAGTGGTCGCGGCCGCCGTGGATCAGCAGCAGCGGCGGCTTGTCCTCGTTGCCCCAGTCGACGTAGTGCAGCCGCAGCCGCTGCGAGAAGAAGGTGTGCGACGCGGGGCCGGGGGCATCGTCGGTCATCGACCGCCCCCCGCCATCAGGTAGTCGACGGCCCGGCGGTGGCTCTCCAGGAGTGAGTCGAGTCGCGCGGGGTCACCGCGTCCCCAGCCGCACTCGGTGGCGACGCCGAAGCCGTCGCCGACCGCGCGGCGCGCGGTGTCGATGCGCTGCCGATCGCCCTCGGGGTCGGCGTGGTGGATCAGACCCAGGTACAGACGCGTGCGCTCGGGTAGACGCAGCGAGCCCAGCGGCGCGAAGTATGCCGCATCGTCTCGCTCGCGCGGCACCGGCAGGTGCAGGTAGTCCACTGGCCGCCCGACCATCGAGAAGATGGCCGCGCCGATCTCGGTGAGGATCGTGGTGTCGGTCGGCATGACCAGGTGCTGGTCGGCCGGGCTGCCATAGCAGAGGTGATAGCCCATCTCCACGTCGGCGGGCACCGCCTCGCCCAGCCGCTTCAGCAGCGAGAAGACGCGGTCCTTGTAGTTCGCGGGGCGAGAGGGAAAGTAGTCCTCGAACACCAGCACCTCCTGGCAGATGTCCCACTGGATGCTCAGATCGCGGTGGGGAACGGCGATGAGCACGTCGGCGAGGGCCCGCAGCAGTGACCGCTCATAGACGCGGAGATAGTCGTCGTGGGCGCGCGGGCTCACGTACATGAAGGCGCTCGACATCGGCGTGGGCAGGCACACCTGCAAGCGCATGCCGGCCGGCACCGCGCCCTCTGTCCGGAGACCCTCGAAGCAAGCCCACGAGTCGCGCGCGGCCTCCGCGTAGCCGGTCGGGAAGTCCACGCCGTGCGGATCGACACCCGGGCGGAAGCGCAGGAGGTTCGTGCGACGCAGCAGCGAGCCGTCCCACTGCCGCAGCTCGAGCAGCCCCGCGTCCGCGTCCACCTCCATGGCCGGATGCCGCTCGAGCATGGTGCGCTGCCAGTAGACCCAGCGCCGGCGCTCCCCGGTCTCGCCGTCGGGCATGCGCGAGAGCAGCGGGCCGAGCGCGCCCGCGATCCGGCGGAAGACCTCCTCGGTGGTGGCGAGCGGCACGCTGCCGATGAGATGCGCGAGCCCGCGGGCCGGGGCGCTCATGCCACGAGCGCGCCGCGGGCCAGTATCGCCACCCGGTCCGCCACCGTCTTCGCGGTCGCCGGCTCGCGCTCGGTCAGGAGCACGGTGATGCCGGCGGCGCGAATCTCGGAGATCAGCCCGGCGACGGCGACGCGATCCTCGACCGGAAGCGCGCCGAGCGGCTCGTCGAGCAGCAGCAGTCGCGGCCGCAGCGCCAGGGCCTGGGCCAGACGCAGTCGCGTCAGGCTCAGCATCGACAGATCGTCGCGCCGGGATCGCGCGTGATCCGACAGGCCGACCCGCTCCAGCAGCGCCGCGACGCGAGCGCGGACCCGCGTGTCCGGCCACTTCGCGGCCAGCGCGGCGAGGAGGCCGAGTCGCGGCCAGAGCACCGCCAGGGCCATGAGCTCGGCCGCCGTCGCGGACCACGGCAGGGCGGGCACGAGACCGGAGCGGACCAGGCCCTGGCCCGCCAGCTCGCGCGGGCGCAGGCCGGTGACCTCGCGCCCATCGAAGATGAGCCGGCCCGACTCGGCGGGGATCTGACCCGACAGGCAGAGCACCGACGCGGTCTTGCCGGAGCGAGGCGGGCCGCACAGGGCCAGGATCTCGCCTTCCTCCATCGTGAACGAGAGGGCGTCGACCAGCGTGATGCCGCCGACCCGGCAGGTGAGGCCCACCACTTCGAGGATCTTCATGCGAGGCTCCCGGCTAGTACCGGTTCGCGATCGGCAGCTCGTTGGCCGGGAAGAGGGTGATGATCTGGGCGCCTTCCGGCGTCACGATGATCTCCTCCTCGATGCGGGCCGCGGAGGTGCCGTCGGTGGCCGGGCAGTAGGTCTCGACCGCGAAGACCATGCCGGCCTGCAGCTCCATCGGGTCGTCGAACGAGTTCAGCCGCGAGATGATCGGCCGCTCGTGCAATCCCAAGCCCAGGCCGTGGCAGAAGTTGAGGCCGAAGGCCGCCATCTCGCTCTCGAAGCCGATGTCCTGGGCGCGCGGGAAGGCGCGCGCGATGCGGTCGGTGCCCACCCCCGGCTTGATCAGGGCGATCGCCGCGTCCATCCACTCGCGCGCCTTGCCGTAGGCGGTGAGCTGGGGCGAGGTGGCGCGGCCCACGCTGAAGGTGCGGTAGTAGCAGGTCTTGTAGCCGACGTAGGTCTGGATGATGTCGAAGAAGGCCTGGTCGCCCGGCCGGATGATGCGGTCCGTGAAGTTGTGCGGGTGCGGAGAGCAGCGCTCGCCCGAGATCGCGTTGATGGCTTCCACGCAGTCCGAGCCCATCTCGTAGAGCCGCTTGTTGGCGAGCGCCACGATCTCGTTCTCGCGCACGCCCGGCTTGAGCGCCTCGAAGATGTCCTGGTACACGCCGTCGCCCATGGCCGCGGCCATGTTGAGGAGGACCAGCTCGTCGACGTTCTTGATGACGCGCGCCTCCAGCATGACCTGCTGACCGTCGCGCACCTCGACCCCCGCCTTCTGCAGCGCGAAGAGGAACGGCGGCTCGACCACGTCGATGCCGAGGGGCATGCCGGCCACCCCCTCGCGGGCCAGGATGTCGCGGATCTCGCGGGCCGCCGCCTCGAAGAGGCCGGCCTTCGGCGACACCGCGCCCCGCATGCCGACCATGCCGGCCAGGCACTGGTTGGGCGGCAGCTGCGGGGTGTAGAGGCGGTGATGCCGCGCGGCGGAGCCGAAGTCCCACACCCAGGGCTCGCCGTTGCCGGTGAGCAGGCACCAGCGGGTCAGCTTGTCGCGCGCCCATTCGCCGATCACGGTGCCGGAGATGTAGCGGATGTTGTACTGGTCGAAGAGGAGGAGCGCGCCCAGGCCGGACTTCGCGAGCGCTCGCCGGACGCGGCCCACGCGATAGTCGTGCAGACGGCGGAAGTCCACGCGCTCCTCGAAGTCCACCTGGGTGTGACCCGGCGCCTGGATGGGGCGGTCCCACCGGTGCTTCGGGTCGGTCGGGTCGGGCTTCCGCGTCGGAGCTTCCTTCGACGGCGCCGCGGCCGGCTTGCGCGCCATGTCCGCCTCCTGGGAGCGTAGTGTGCGTCGCGTCTCTCCTATCACAGACCCGTCGTTCGCGATAGACTCGGATGCCATGGCCACGCCGTTTTCTTCCGCAACGCCCGCGCAGGACGCGATGCCCACCACGAGAGGCCTGAACTTCTATCTGGAAGACCGCAACTTCCAGCTCCTCTGCGAGTCGGTGATGGACGCCGAGACGTTCGCGCGCGCGGCGCCGCATCTGACCGCGCTGGGCGAGATCGCGGGGGATGAGCTCGACGAGCTGGCCGCGGTGGCCGATCGCAACCCGCCGACGCTGCGCGCGTGGGACGAGCAGGGGCGGCGCGTGGACGAGGTGGTGCGCCACCCCGCCTATCTCCAGATGGAGGCGATCGCCTTCGGCCGCTTCGGCCTCGCGGCCATGGCGCATCGCCCCGGCGTGCTCGGCTGGCCCGACCGCGTCCCGCAGGTCGTGAAGTACGCGCTGTCGTATCTCTTCGCCCAGAGCGAGTTCGGGCTGCTCTGCCCGGTGAACATGACGGATTCGTGCGCGCGCCTGCTCGGGGCCTTCGGCAGCGAGGAGCTCAAGGCGCGCTATCTGCCGCATCTGACGTCCACCGATCCGGCCGCGCTCTGGCAGGGCACGCAGTGGATGACCGAGCGGACGGGGGGATCCGACGTGGGCGCGTCCACCACGGTGGCCCGGCGCGGAGCAGACGGGCAGTGGCGGCTCTGGGGCGACAAGTGGTTCACCTCGGTCGCCAACGCGGAGGTGGCGCTGACGCTGGCGCGGCCCGAAGGGGCGCCCGCGGGCACGCGCGGGCTTGGCATGTTCCTGGTGCCCAAGCGCCTGCCCGACGGCGGCAAGAACGCGTGGACCATCAACCGCCTCAAGGACAAGCTGGGCTCGCGCTCGATGGCCACCGGCGAGGTGACCTACGCGGGCGCGATCGGCTACGTGGTCGGCGATCTCGCGGCCGGGTTCAAGCAGATGATGGAGATGGTCAACGGCTCGCGGCTCTCCAACGCCATGCGCGCGGCGGGGCTCATGCGCCGCGCGGTGCTGGAGTCGCTGGTGCACGCCCGTCAGCGCGTGGCCTTCGGCCGGCCTCTCGCCGAATTGCCGCTCCTCCGCAGCAACCTGCTCTCGATGCTGCTGGACGCGGAGGCCGCGGCCTCGGTGATCCTCAACGGGGCCGCGCTGCTCGACCGGCGGGAGGCGGGCGCCGCCGACGCGCGCGCGCTCGCGCGGGTCTGGACGCCGCTCGCCAAGTACTGGATCACGCTCCGGGCCCGCGACGTGGTCGCCGAGGCCATGAACGTGCGGGGCGGCAACGGCTACGTCGAGGAGTGGGTGAACCCGCGCCTGCTGCGCGACGCGTACCTCGGCGCGATCTGGGAGGGCTCGGCCAACGTGGTGGCCCTCGACGTGCAGCGGGCGATCCTGAAGGACCGCGGGCTGGACGCGCTGGCCGTGTTCATCACCGACCGGCTGGCCCGGGTGAGCGAGCCGGCGGCCAAGCCGTGGGTCGACCGGGTGCGGGCCGGTCTGGAGTCGCTCTCGCGGCAGACCGCGGCGTGGGCCGCGCTGCCCGCCGACGAGCGGGAGCTGCAGGCGCGCCCCGTCGCGGACGCGCTCTATCACCTGCTGGCCGGCGCGCTGCTGCTCGCCGAGGGCCAGGCCCTGCGCGAGCGCGGCCAGGGCTACCGCAAGCTGCTCGCGGCCGGTCTCTATCTCGAGCGCTGGCTCGGGCCACGCGGGCCGGGGAGCCCGCTCTTCACCGGGCGCCAGATCGGGTGGCTCGACGCGCTGGCCGACTGGCGCCCGGTCGAGGCGGCCGCGCTGGCGGACGTGGAGGGCTGATCGGCATGGACGTCAACGAGATCATCTGGCGGCCCGATCCGGAGACCGCCGCGAAGACCCGGATGGCCCGCCTCATGAAACAGCACGGCCTCGCCTCGCTCGCCGATCTGCAGCGCCGGTCGATCGAGGATCCGGAGTGGTACTGGGACGCGGTCTCGCGGGATCTCGGCTTCCACTGGTTCACGCCCTATCGGAGCGTGCTCGATTCGTCGAAGGGGATCGCGTGGGCGCGCTGGTTCCCGGGCGGCCGGCTCAATCTGTCCTACAACGCGATCGATCGCCACGTCGCGGCCGGCCGCGGCGGGCACCCGGCGGTGATCGCGGAGGCCGAGGACGGCACGGTGCGCACGCTGTCCTACGCCGAGCTGGCCGCCGAGGTGGGCCGCCTCGCCAACGGGCTGGTCCGGCTCGGCATCCGTCCCGGCGACACCGTCGGCATCTTCCTGCCGATGTGCGCGGAGGCCGTCATCGCCACGCTCGCGGTGGCGCGGATCGGCGCGGTCTACACGCCGTGCTTCTCGGGCTACGGCGCGCAGGCGGTGGCCTCGCGCCTGGACGGCTGCGGGGCCCGCCTGCTCATCACCGCGGATGCCTTCGCGCGCCGGGGCGGGGTGGTGCCCCTCAAGCGCACCGCCGACGAGGCGGTCTCCGCGTCGCCCACCATCGAGCGCGTGATCGTCCACCGGCGCAGCGGGGCCGAGGTGCCGTGGAAGGACGGCCGCGATCTCTGGTGGCACGACGTGGTGGCCCCCGAGTCCGCCGAGAACACCGCGCTGCCGGTCGAGGCCGATCATCCGTGCCTGATCATCTACACCTCGGGCACGACCGGGCGGCCCAAGGGCACCGTGCTCACCCACGGTGGATTCTCGATCAAGAACGCGCACGACTTCGCGTATCTCTTCGATCTCGGTCCCGACGACCGGCTCTTCTGGGTGACCGATCTCGGCTGGCTGATGGGGCCGATGCTGATCGGCGGTGCGCTGCTCACCGGCGGCACCGCCGTGCTCTTCGAGGGCACGCCCGACTATCCGAAGCCCGACCGGCTCTGGTCGGTACTGGAGCGTCACCGCGTCACCGTGCTCGGCATCTCGCCGACCGCGGTGCGCGCGCTGATGCCCCACGGCGAGGACTGGGTCACGCGGCACGATCTCTCCTCGCTGCGGATCATGGCCTCGACCGGCGAGCCCTGGAACCCGGAGCCGTACCGCTGGCTCTTCCAGACCGCCGGCAAGGGGCGCCTGCCGATCATCAACTACACGGGCGGCACCGAGATCTCCGGCGGCATCCTGTCGTGCTTCCCGATCGCGCCGATCAAGCCGTGCTCCTTCGCGGGCCCGATCCCCGGCATGGCCGCCGACGTCTACGGCGACGACGGCCGGCCGGTGCGCGGCCAGGTGGGCGAACTGGTGATCACCCGCCCGTGGCCGGGCATGACCGCCGGCTTCTGGAAGGACGAGGCGCGCTACCTCGAGACGTACTGGTCGCGCTGGCCCGACGTGTGGGTGCACGGCGACTGGGCGTACATCGACGACGACGGCTTCTGGTTCATCCAGGGGCGCTCCGACGACACGCTGAAGATCGCGGGCAAGCGCGTGGGGCCGGCCGAGGTCGAATCGGTGCTGGTCGGGCACCCGGCGGTGGCGGAGGCCGCGGCCATCGGCGTGCCGCACGAGATCAAGGGCGAGACCGTGGTGTGCTTCGCGGTGCTGCGCCCCGGCCACCAGCCGTCGGAGCCGCTGCGCGCCGAGCTGGTGGAGGCGGTCGTGCGCTCGATGGGCAAGGCCATCCGGCCGGAGCGCGTGCTGTTCGCGCGCGAGCTGCCGAAGACCCGCAGCGCCAAGATCATGCGCCGCGTGGTGCGCGCGACCTATCTCGGCCGCGACCCCGGCGATCTCTCCTCGCTCGACAACCCGGGCGGCGTCCAGGCCATCTCCGACGCGTCCTAATGAGCCGTTGCCTCTCCCCTTCGGGGAGAGGGGCAGGGTGAGGGGTGGTTCGGAAGCTACGCCGCCGGCCGCCGAGAAAACGTGAACGCGCCCAGGATCACCACGACGAGCACGATCTGGGTCACCAGTCCCTGCCACGTCGGATACACGCCGAGCGAGGGAATCGTCGGCAGATCGAGTGAGCCGACCGGCAGCTTGCCCGCGTGCTGCAGGGCCGCGATGCCCTTGCCCGCGAGCACGACGGCCAGCAGCGCCATCAGGGCGGATCCCACGCCGAAGAACCAGCCGAGGGGCAGGCGCAGCCCGAGCTTCAGGATGAGCCAGGCGATCACCACGAGGCCGGCGAATCCGGCCAGACAGCCGGCGCCGACCGCGAGATGGCCCGACGGGCCCGCCTCGACCCAGAGGGCCTGGTAGAACAGCACGGTCTCGAACGCCTCGCGGTAGACCGCGAGGAACGAGATCGCGGCCAGCGTCCAGAGCGTCCGGCCCGACAGGGCCGCCTGCACGCGACCCTCGAGGAAGGCCTTCCACCGCGCCGCGTGGGAGTGGCGGTGCATCCAGAAGCCCACGTAGAGCAGCATCGCCGCGGCCAGCAGCGCGGTGACCCCCTCGGTGACCTCGCGGCCGGCCCCGCTCACCGTCACCACGTAGGAGGCGATCACCCAGGTCAGCCCGCCCAGGGCGAGCGCGGCGATCCAGCCGGCGTGCACGTAGGGGAGCGCCTCGCGGCGGCCGGATTTGATCAGCATCGCGACGACCGCGGCCAGCACCAGGATGGCCTCGAGCCCCTCGCGGAGCAGGATGATCAGCGCGCTGGTGAAGGTGGTGACCGGCGAGAGGCGCGCGGCGTCGAGGCGCTCGCGCGCCGCCTCGAGGAGCGAGGCGATCGTGCGCGCCTCGGCTTCCACCGCCTCACGGGGCGCCCGCGACTGGATCAGGGTGCGGTAGCGGAGCATCTCGGCCTCGACGCGGCTCTTCAGCCCGCCGTCCACCGCGCTGAGCGGCGCTTCCACCAGCTCGAAGCCTTCGAGATAGGCGGTGACCGCGAGCTGGTGCGCCCGCGCCGCGTCGCCCTGCCGATAGGCGTCGAGGCTCTCCGCGAGCACGCGGGCGCTGAAATCGATCGGCGATTCGCGGCCGGACGCGAGGGTGCCGGGCTCGCCGCGCAGGTAGGCGAGCACCGCGGCCGCGTCGGCGCCGGAGCGCGCGGCCACTTCCTTCGGCGTGGCCATGACAAGGGCCCGCAGGTCGTGCAGCTCGCTGCGGCCCACCCCGCGCTTCCAGAGCGCCGCGCCCTGCTCGCGCGCGGCGTCCGGCGTGGCCAGCCCGCCCACGTAGAATGCCAGCGCCCAGCGCTGCGCCTCGGGGAGGGAGGCGAAGCCGGTCATGGCGGTGCCCTTGATGCCGAGCGTGATCGTGTTGTAGATGCCGAAGATGCTGTGCTCCCCCATGCGGGCGGCGTCGGTGAGATCGGCGGGCGGCGGGTTCAGTCCCTTCGCGCCCGGCCCGTCGCCGCGCCCAACCGCGCCGTGGCAGATCGCGCACTGCGCGCTGAAGTCGGCGGCGGCGGCGCGCACGTCGGGCGCCTGGCGCGGGGCGACGCGGACCTCGTAGAGGTCGACGATGCGCCGGCGCAGGTCCGAGGCGATGGCCGCGACCTCGTCGCCGGAGCGCTGCTCCTTGATGGCGGCGAGGAGGCCGGCCGCGCTGGCCTCGAGCGCGGCGCGCTCGGGCCGCGCGGGCAGGGCGCCGATCATGGCGCGGACTCCGGTCGCGAACTCCACCTGCTCGTCGTACTCGCCCTGGTCGACGATCTTGCCGTCCTGGACCGCGCCTGGGTAGTCGACGCCCAGGTAGTCGAGCGCGTGCAGGATGGGCGCGAACGGGTCCGGCTCGTCGGCGCGGGCCGGGGTGGCCGCGAGACCGGCCGCGACGATCAGGACGGCGAAGGCGCGGGCGAGGCCGCGCGTCAGCGCCTCGCCTCCCGCGGGATGACCGCGATGGCCATCTTGCCGATGCCGGCCAGCCGGGCCGCGTCCATGACGTCGACCACGCGCCCGTGCCGCGCGTCGGTGTCGGCCTCGATGACCAGGCCCACTTCCGGCTCGGTGCGGACGCGCTCCTGCAGCCGCGCGGTGAGCTGCGGGGGCTCGATCGCCTCGCGCTCGAGGTAGATCACGCCCTCGCGCGAGATCGAGATGGAGACCGGCGCGCGGGCCGCCTCCGCCTTCGCGGCCCGGGGGAGGTTGACCGGGATTCCGCCGTGCACGGTCATCGAGAGGCTGGCCATCATGAAGAACACCAGGAGGAAGAACACGGTGTCGATCATGGGGATGATCTCGATCCGGGCCTTCCGCGGCGGCCGGCGGCGGAACTTCACGGGATCTGCTGCTCCTTCAGGGCCAGGTCCAGCCGGCTCGCCATGCGCTCCATCGCGTCCATCGCCTGCTCGGCCCGGGCGGTGAAGTAGTTGTAGGGCACCAGGGTGGCGATCGCGATGGCCAGGCCGGCCGCGGTCGCGATCAACGCCTCGGCCACGCCGCCGGTGATGGCGGTGGGCTGGTTCATGCCGCTGGTGGACAGGATCCCGAACGCCGCGATCATGCCGGTGACGGTGCCGAGGAGCCCGAGCAGGGGGGACAGGGTGATGATCGTGTCGAGCACCGGCAGGTAGCTCCGCAGCCGGCTCGTCTGGCTCTGGGCCGCCGCTTCCATCGCGACCGCGGGAGAGACCTGCCGCTCGGCCAGGCCCGCCGCGATGACGCGCGCGGTTGCCCCGCCGGCCCCCCGGACGACCTCGAGCGCCTCGTCGAGCTTGCCGCGCTCCGCCAGCTCCAGGGCCCGCTCGGCCGCGCCCTCGTCGCGCTGACGCCACCAGAAGGCCAGTCGCTCGACCACGACCGCGAGCGCCACGATCGAGCAGCCGAGCAGGGGAATCATCACGGGCCCGCCCTTGGCGAGCGTCTGAATGAGCGTTGCGATCTGGGACACGGGCTCCTCGCCGCCGGTCTCGTCGCGGGGACGGCCGGATCCAGGTGGCTTGCTGTCCTCAAGCCGGCCGGCGCTCCCGGGAGGGAGACCGGCCTCGAAGGTGGCTGGCTTCGGTGAACGGTTACTTGGTCAGGATGAGCTTGTCCGCCTTGGTGATGTGCAGCCGGTATTCCTGGCCGCGGTGCACGATGACGATCTCCCGCCGTCCCCGGAACAGCTCCGCGCTCGCGATGCGGACGCCCTCACGTGGGGCGGCCTCTCGCGTGATCGCGGCCTCTCCGGGGTCGTCGATCACGCGTCGTCTTCTTTGATCTGCTGCGACAGGTAGTGGGCTTCCCCGACCTGCTTGATGAGCTCCATCTGCTCCTCGATCCAGTCGACGTGGTCCTCTTCGGACTTGAGGATCTCCTCGAGCAGGTCGCGGGAGCCGTTGTCGCCGAGGCTGCGGCACAGCTCGACGCCCGCGTTGAGCGCGCCCACCGCCACCCGCTCCAGCTCCAGGTCGAGGCGAAGCTGCTCGGGGACGGTCTGTCCCACGTTCACCTTGCCGAGCCGCTGCAGGTTGGGCACGCCTTCGAGGTAGAGGATCCGCTCGATGAGCCGGTCGGCGTGCTTCATCTCGCCGATCGATTCCTCGCGCACCTTCTTCCAGAGGCGCTTGTATCCCCAGTTCTCGCACATGCGCGCGTGGACGAAGTATTGATTGATCGCGGTGAGCTCCGCGGTGAGGACCTCGTTCAGCAGAGTCACCACCTGGTCATGTCCCTTCATGTCGCCCTCCCGTGAGCGTGTTGGCGATTGTCGCGCCAGCATAGTGCCTCTCACGGGCTTGTTCCACCAGGGCTTCGATGAGACCGCTGCAGGCGCCGCAGTCGCCGCCCGCTCCGCACATGCGCTCGATCTCGGCCACGGTCCGGGCACCGGCGGAGATGGTGGACTCGACGGCGTGATCGGAGACTCCGAGGCAGAGACAGAGGATCACCGGCGGGCTCTCCCTCGGCCTGTCCCTTGCGACTCGGGCGTCATCATTCGGACGGCTTTCCGTTCCTTCTTAGGTCCGTGATACAGCGCGAATTAGGTATACCTAAACGGACCCCACGCTGTCAACCGGGAAAAAGGAGCGGAAGCTGGCCGCGTTTACGCGGTGCTACCGGGGGAGTTCGGGGCGCGCCCGCTCAGAGCACGTGGAGCAGGCGCCGGGCGCGCAGCGTGCCGTCCTGCCACAGGCCGCTGGCGCGCAGATCCTCGAGGGCCTTCTCGGCATCGTCGCCGCGCATGAGCGCGAGCGTCTCGCCGCCCGGGAAGAATCCACCGAAGGCCATGCGCCCGGCGCCGCGCGCCTCGATCAGGGCGAAGGAGGCCATCTCGACGTCGGCGGTCGCGCCCTCCACCACCGTCGCCGGGCGCGAGCCGTCGGTCACGAGCGGCGGCATCTCCCACGGCTCGAGGAACTGCGCGAACGAGCGCGGGCTGTAGCGGGGCCAGGCCCCGCCGGTGAAGTAGGGATCCTCCTCGACCAGGCGGCGCAGGTCGTCCGGCTGGTCCACCCGGTAGAAGACGTCCGCGCTTCGGCCGTCCGGGCTGGGGCCACCGCCGATGACGACGCCGTGCGCGCGGAGGGCCATCAGACGCTGGAGGTGGGCCTCGCGATGCGGCGCGCGCCTGGCGACGTAGTCGTCGCCGGTCTCGATCGCCACGTGGAAGACGATCACGGCGTGACCCAGCCGCCCGAGAACGGAATGACCTGGCCCACGAAGAAGTCGGCGTCCTCCGAGGCCAGGTAGACGGCCAGCCGCGCCGACTCTTCGCTGCGCGCGAGGCGCCCCGCCGGGATGTTCTTGACGATTCGCTGGAGTTTCTCAGGGTCGGCGGTCAACGCGGGCGGGAAGTAGGTGGGGTTCTCGACGTAGTTCTGGGCGATCGCGTTGACCTGCACGCCGTCGCGGGCCACCTCGCGCCCCACCGCGCGGGTGAGCCCGTTGATCCCGGCCCGCGCCGCGGTGTACGCCGCGTAGTTGGCGAGACCGGGGAACGCGGCCGCGGAGGACATGTTGACGATCTTGCCGCGACGGGCCGGGCGCATGACCCGCAGGGCCGCGCGCAGGCAGTAGAACGGCTCGTCGAGCAGGCGCGCCTGCATCTCGCGCCACGCCTCGTCGCTGATGCGCTCCACCGGGCTGCCCGAGGGCGGGTGCGCGTTGTTGTTGATCAGGATGTCGAGGCGGCCGAAGCGCGCCACCACCGCATCCACCACCGCGTCGGCCTCGGCGGATCGGCTCAGGTCGCCGGACAGCAGGAGCACGTCGCGCCCGAGCCGGTCCGCGATGAGGGCGAAGGGCTTCATCGCGGACTCGTCGCGGTCGTGCAGCGCCACCGACGCGCCCTCGCGGCAGAACTCCTCGGCGATAGCCGGCCCCATGAAGTGGCTCACGTTGGTGATGAGCGCGACCTTGCCGGTGAGTTTCATGGCCGAGAGCCTACTCGGGGCTTCGCGGCCATGCAAGGCCGTGATACGGTGAGGGCGCGGGCAAGGGAGGTGCCGCGGTCGTGGACCAGCCACTGCTCCAGTCGTTCCGGGCCCGCTACCCGTTTCCCCTCGACGATTTTCAGCTCCGCGCGATCTCCGCCATCCTCGACGGCAAGTCGGTGATCGTCTCGGCCCCCACCGGCTCCGGGAAGACCCTGGTCGCCGAGTTCGCCATCCACGCGGCGCTGGACCGCGGCCGGCGCATCGCCTACACCACCCCGCTCAAGGCGCTCTCCAACCAGAAGTACGCCGACTTCGTACGGCAGTGGGGCGGCGAGCAGGTCGGCATCCTCACCGGCGACGTGAAGGTCAACCCGCGCGCGCCGGTGGTGGTGATGACCACCGAGATCCTCCGCAACATGTTCTACTCGGGCGGCCTCCCCGGGCTGGACACGGTGGTGCTCGACGAGTGCCACTACATGGGCGACGAGGGACGCGGCACGGTGTGGGAGGAGATCATCGTCAACTGCCCGAAGGACGTGGCCCTGGTCGCGCTCTCCGCCACCGTGCGCAACGTCAACGAGATCGCGGACTGGATCAGCCTGGTGCACCGGCCGATCGTGGCGATCACCCATCCGCACCGGCCGGTGCCCCTGCAGTACCTGGTGGCCGACCTCTCGGGCGAGATCCACACGTACGACGCGGTCCGCCACGGCAAGGTACGCCTGCTCGGCGAGGAGCGCGAGGGCGGCTATCACGATCGCGGCCGCTGGTACAGCCGACGGGTGGTGGACCCCACCGTGATGCTCGACGAGCTGGAGAGCCGCGGGTGGCTCCCCGCGATCTACTTCATCTTCAGCCGGGCCGGCTGCGAGCGGGCGATGGAGACGGTGCTGGCCGAGGGCAAGCCGCTGCTCACCCGCGACCAGCAGCGGCAGGTGGACGAGGAGATCCGCGCTCAGATCGGCGAGAACCCGGCGATCTCGGAGTCGCCGCTGAACCAGACGATCTTCCAGGCCCTCGGCATGGGGGTGGGGCTGCACCACGCGGGCATCCTGCCCACCGTGAAGCGCTTCACCGAATTGCTCTTCGAGCGCGGCCTCTGCAAGGTGGTGTTCGCCACCGAGACCATGTCGCTCGGCATCCACATGCCGGCCAAGAGCGTGGTGCTGCAGTCGCTCACCAAGCGCACCGACCGCGGCTTCCGGAGCCTGACTCACAACGAGCTGACCCAGATGGCCGGGCGCGCGGGCCGCCGCGGCATCGACGCCGAGGGCAAGTGCGTGATGGCCCTCGACGTGCGCGACGGCTTCGACGACATGAAGCGCGTGGTCGACGGCCCGCCCGAGCCGGTGATGAGCCAGTTCAAGCTGGGCTACGGCTCGGTGGCCTTGCTGCTCTCCACCGGCCGCGACCTCGCGACCATTCGCCGCATCGTCGAGTCCTCGTTCGGGCAGTACCAGAACCTCAAGCGCATCCGCTCGCTCGAGGCCGACGTGCACAGCCTGGAGACCGGGGTGGACGACGCGCGGCGGTTCGCGGCCCCCTGCGGCGACTTCTCGCGCATCGGCCACTATCGAGCGGTGCGCTCCGAGGTCGAGGTGGCGCGCATGGCCCGCGGCAAGGGCGGCCGGCGCGGCCGCTCCGCCGCCGAGGCGGAGCCGGGACGGCTGGCCCTGGTGCGCCGCAAGAGCGGGGCGAGCCTCGGCCTCATCCTGGGAGTGGATCGGCGGCGCCACCGCGACCTGATCCAGGTGCTGCTCCCGCACGGCGGCACCGTGCAGATGAAGGAGGGCAACGTGAAGCGGGTGTTCTGGCAGACCCCGCCGCTGCACGTGCCGCGCGACTGGGAGCACCGCACGCGCGGGCTCACCGAGCAGATGCAGCGTCTCTCCGTCTCCGATCTGATCGAGCGCGAGCGGAGCCACGGGCCCGAGGGCGCGCTGTCGGCCATCGAGTGCCATCGCTGCCCGTGGGGATCGCAGAACCGCTGCGAGCAGGCCTGGAAGGGACTCGAGAGCCTCGAGCGTCAGCTCGGCCAGAAGGCCGAGATGCTCGACGCCTTCCGCAACGCCTACTGGCAGGAGTTCCTCCGCGTGGTCGAGGTGCTCGAGCGCTTCGGGGCGGTGCAGGACGGCAAGCTCCTGGCCAAGGGGCAGCTGATCGCGGGGCTGCGCCACGACAACGAGCTGCTGGTCGCCGAGATGGTGGACCGCGGGATCCTCGCCGACACCACCGTGGCCGAGGCGGCCACCCTCTGCTCCGGCCTGATCGAGGAGTCGCGCTCGGGCGACGCGGCGGTGGCCCGCCTCTTCCTCAAGAAGCGCCCCAAGCTCAAGCGGAAGGTGCAGGACCTGGAGTCGCTCGCCAACACCATCCTGGAGGTGCAGCGTCGCCATCAGCTGCCGATGCCGGTGTCGGTCTCGACCGGCTTCATGCCGTCGGTGTTCCGGTGGGCCTCGGGGGAAGACGACTGGGCCGCGATCGTGGAGGAGTCCTTCGGCGGCCACGAGGGCGACCTGATCCGGGCCATGCGACGGCTCATCGACGTGCTGCGCCAGCTCGCGGAGTCGCCCGAGGTCGAGCCGGCCCTGGCCGGCGCGCTGGCCCGGGCCGCCCGGATCATCGACCGCGGCATCGTGCTCGAATCCGCGCTGATTTGACGAAGCCGCGCGCGCCCCGCGATATACTGGCAACGCCATGAGCGGGATCTTCCGTTCGGCGGCAGTCGCGGCGCTCGGCCTCCTCGTCGGCGCGTGCTTGACGCCGCCGCCGGTGCTCGAGCGCACCACCCGCGGGCCCAACGCGGAGGAGTTCTTCGTCCAGCAGTCCTACGCCACCAACGGCCGCCCCCCCAGCTTCGACGAGAAGCGGATCTGGCAGGACCAGATGGACGAGAAGGTGAAGAAATACCTGCGCGACCATCCCGAGATCGAGGACACCTCGCGCTACACCGAGTTCCGCTTCTGGCGCCAGGTGGCTCCCGGCAGCACCCCCGGCGAGGTGAAGGTGCTCCTGGGCGACCCGCGCGAGCAGACCATCGACCCGGACATGATGGCGTTCTACGGCGAGCAGCACTGGGTCGCGGTGCGGTCGACCGCGAAGGAAGCGTGGGTCTATCCGCTCGGGTGGGTCGTGTTCTTCGACGACAAGGGCGTGGTGGACATGCTGCGCCGGGTCTCGCCCCTCGAGATGAAGGACGAGTAGCGCGCGGGTCCGCTTCCTCATCCACGACCACGCCGGCGGGTGGACCTGCCGGCTCCACCCGTCGGAGCTCGTGAAGGAGACCGCATGATCCGCTCCACGCTCTCGGTGACCAAGCACGTGGCTCCGTCCCGCGCCCTCGTGGCGGCCGAGCATCGCCTCGGCGCCGAGGTGGGAGCCGGCATCCTGGCCCGCGGCGGCAACGCGGTGGACGCGGCGGTGGCGACCGCGTTCGCCATGACGGTGGTGGAGCCGTTCATGTCCTCGGTGGCGGGCGGCGGCACCATGCTCGTGCACCTGGCCAAGCGCGGCGAGACGGTGGCGCTCGACTTCAACGTGCAGGCCCCCGCGGCCTGCCACGAGCGCTGCTACGAGCTGGGCGAGGGCGTGGCGCAGGCCCTGTTCCCGTGGCGCCGCGTGGTGGGCGACGCCAACAACTTCGGCCCGAAGTCGGTGGCGATCCCGGGCTCGGTGGCCGGGCTCTGCCTGGCGCTCCAGCGCTACGGCACCATGGATCTGGCCGACGTCGTGGCACCGGCGATCCGGCTGGCCGAGGACGGCTTCGAGGTCGACTGGTATCTCACCCTCTCCATCGCGCCTCATTGCCAGGAGCTGGCCGCGTTCCCGGCGACCGCCCGCGCGTACCTCCGCGACGGGCATTACGTGCACCGTCCCGCCGCCCTCGCGCCCGCCGACGTGCTGCGCCAGCCGGATCTCGCCCGCAGCCTGCGCCTCATCGCCAAGGACGGCCCCTCGGCCTTCTACCGTGGCGCGATCGCGCAGGCCATCGACGCGACGATGAAGGAGACCGGCGGATTCCTGCGCCGGAGCGATCTCGAAGGGTACGAGCCGCGAGTGGTCGAGCCGCTCATCATGAAGTATCGCTCAGTCGACCTGGCGTTCTCCCCCGGCGCCACCGGCGGGACGACCGCGGTGGAGATGCTGAACGTCCTCGGCCAGTTCCCGGTCGCCAAGGTCGGGTACGAGACGCCGGGCGGGTTGCATCTGCGCGCGGAGGCGGTGCGGTACGCCTTCCTCGACCGGCTGCGCCATCTGGCCGACCCGCGGGCGGTGCGTGTGCCGTGGCGGGGGCTGACCTCGCGCGAGCACGCGGCCGAGATCGCGGCCGGCCTGCGCGCGGCGGGCCCGCGGAGCGACGCCAAGGCCCCGGACGCCTGGGCGCACGACGCGGCGGTGAGCGCGCTCGGACGCGGCCGGACCGCGATGCCGCGCGGCCGTCGGCGGCTCGCCACCGAGGGCAGCGACTGCACCACGCACATCTGCGCGGTGGACCGGCAGCGCAACATGGTCTCGCTCACCAACACCGCGGTCTCGCTCTTCGGCTCGCGGATGGTGGTGCCCGAGACCGGCATCCTGCTGCAGAATGGCATGCTGTGGTTCGATCCCGAGCCCGGACGGGCCAACTCGGTGGCGCCGGGCAAGCGACCCGTGGTGAACATGGTGCCGGCGCTCGGCTTCCGGCACGGCGAGCCGTACTTCACGGTGGGCGCGCCGGGCGGGCGGAAGATCGTGTCGGCCATCCCGCAGGTGATCGCCAACCTGGTGGACGCGGGCGACACGCCGCAGGAGGCCATCGAGGCGCCGCGTGTGCACACCGAGGGCGGCGAGCTGTGGGTCGACGATCGGGTGGGGGAGCGCAGCCTGGCGGCCCTGCGTCGGATGGGCCACGACGTGGTCCCCAAGCATCAGGCCTTCGGCACGCTCTTCTTCTCGCGGCCGGTGGCGATCCGGGTGGGCAAGCGCGGGCTCGAGGCCGGGCTCGACCACCTGTGCGCCGCCGCGGCGGCCGGCATCTGAGCGCTCCATGGCCGAGGTCGACCTGACCGCCGCGTTCTCCACCGTGCCCGCCCCGGAGCAGGAGGCCATCAAGCGCCTGCTCACCGAGATCGTCGAGCAGATCGCGCAGGAGGACCGCGCGTTCACGCGGGCTCGCGTGGTGTTCACCGAGTCCGACGAGCGCTGCGGCCTGACCGCCGAGCTGGACGGCGTGAAGAAGGAAGGCGTCCCGCTCGCCATCGACATCGAGCAGCTGGAGGACGCCCAGACCGGCGCGGGCGCGCGGGCGCAGCTGAAGGAAGCGGTGCGGCTCTACTTCCGGCGCGTGAAGCCGTGAGCGACGATGCCGGCCTCCTGCTGTTCGTCTACGGAGGCTGCACGTTCAAGGTGGCGGCGGGCGCGCAGCCGCCCAAGGCCGGCTCGCTCCTGTTCTGCCGTCACCTTCCGGTGCGGCCCGGCGACCGGATGCTCGAGATCGGCAGCGGCATCGGTCTCGCCGCGGTGCTGGCCGCCCGGGCGGGCGCGCACGTGGTCGCCACCGACGTCGTCGAGGCGGCCGTCCGGTGCACGCGGGACAACGCGCTGCTGAACGGGGTGGCCGACCGCGTGAGCGTCCGCCTGGGCGACGGCTTCGAGCCGGTGCCGGGGATGACGTTCGATCTGATCGCCACCAGTCCGCCCCAGATGCCCACGCCGCCCGAGCGCGAGCGGGGCGACGCGGCGGCCGCCGCCGACAACGGCGGGCCGGACGGCTGGCGGCTGCTGGCCCGCGTGATCGGGGGCGCCCGCGCCCGTCTCCATCCCGGCGGCCGGCTCGTGTTCACCCTGTTCGGCTTCCTCGGGGTGAAGTCGGCGCTGGACCGCCTGGCCGGCGCGGGCTTCGAGCCGTCGATCCTCGCCCAGGAGACCCAGCCGTTCCCGCGCATCGGCTACGAGCGGCTCGAGCACATCCGCGCCGTCGATGCCGAGGCCACGCTGCCGTCGCGGGGGCTGCCCGAGACGGTCGAGCGCTACGTCGTCCAGGGAGCCGTCAGAGCATGAGCGCGGCGCCGGCCCGGAGCCTGATCGTCAACGCGGATGACTACGGCCTCACCGCCGGAGTGAGCCGCGGCATCCTGGACGCGCACCACCGCGGCATCGTGACCAGCACCACGCTGCTGGTCAATCGTCCGGTGGATCCCGCGCTCATCGAGGCGCTCAAGGCCTCCGGACTCGGAGTGGGCCTGCACATGAACCTCACGCTCGGCCCGCCGGTGGCGCCGGCCACCCGCGTGGCGTCGCTGCTCGACGGGGAAGGGCGCTTCGTGCGGGACGCGCGCCAGGCCGCGAAGCGGGCGCGGCCGGACGAGGCCCGCATCGAGCTGGGGATGCAGATCGACGAGTTCCGCAAGATCATGGGACGCTTCCCGACCCATCTGGACTCGCACCACCACGTGGGCCGGCACGCGCCGATCCTGGATCTGGTGCTGGACTTCGCGCGCGCCATCCGGGTGCCGGTGCGGACCCAGGACGCCGAGGTGCGGGCGCTGGCGCGGCAGCGCGCGCTCAAGACGCCCGATCACTTCATGGGCGAGTCCGGTCCCGACGCCTACTGGTCGTCGGAGCGGGTGCTCACTCACCTGCGCGAGCTGCCGGGCGGGACCACCGAGTTCATGACCCATCCCGGCTACTACGACGACGACCTGGCCTACAGCCGGTACGGCCAGCAGCGCGAGACCGAGATGACCGGCCTCACCGATCCCGCGGCGCGGGCGTTGATCGAGCGGGAAGGCATCCGGCTCATCCACTTCGGAAACCTCTGAGCGTGGGCGGCATCACCATCGGGGTCGACGTCGGGGGCACCACGGTGGCCGCCGGCCTGGTCGGCCCCGACGGGCAGGTGCTGGAGCACGTGCAGGCCCCGACTCACGCCCGCGGCGAGGGCCGGGCGCTCGACACGATCCTCGACCTGCTCGCGCGTCTCCACGACAGCGCGCAAGCCCGCGGCGTCACGGTGATCGGCGTGGGCGTCGGCGTTCCCGGCGTCGTCGAGGCCGACCGCAGCACGATCGGCGCGGAGATCCACCACGTGCCGGAGCTGGCCGGCGTCCCGCTCGGCGAGCGGCTGGCGCAACCGCTCGGCCTGCCCGTATTCGTCGACAACGACGTCAACGTCCTGGCGCTGGCCGAGTGGATGTGGGGCGCCGGGCGCGGGGCGCGCTCGCTCGTGATGCTCGCCCTCGGCACCGGGGTGGGCGGCGGCATCATCCTCGACGGCCGGCTGCATCGGGGCCACGCCGGCTTCGGGGGCGAGCTGGGCCACGTTCCCATCGACTTCGATGGTCCGCCGTGCATCTGTGGCGGGCGCGGGTGCCTGAAGGCCTACGTCTCCGGCACCGACATCGCGCGGCGCGGAAGCGAGCGCCTCGGCCGCCCCGTGACCGCGGCCGAGATCTTCCGGCTGGCCGCCGCGGGCGACCGGGACGCGGGCGCGGCGGTCGACGAGGTCTGCCGCGCGCTCGGGGCGGGCCTGGGAATCGTCGTGAACGGGCTGAATCCGGAGCGGGTGCTGCTGGCGGGAAGCGTGGCCAAGTCGCTGCGGCCGCTGGAGGCGCGCCTCCGAGCAAGCCTCGCGCGCCATTCGTTCGAGGGCGCGCGCGCGTCGACTCTTCTCCAGATCCTGAGCCTGGACAAGGCCGCGACGGTGCGGGGCGGCGCCGCTCTTGTTCACTACGAAACCCACCGCGACATCCACCACGACGACGATCGACGGAGGACGACCACATCATGAAGGCGATCACGCTTCACGGGCCGGGGGACGTGCGGGTGGAATCGGTGCCGGATCCGCGCATCGTGGATCCCACCGACGCGGTGCTGCGCATCACGACGAGCGCGGTATGCGGATCGGATCTCCATCAATATCACGGCCGCGTCGCCGGCCTCGATCCCGGTGTCGTGATGGGCCACGAGTTCATGGGAATCGTGGAGGAGACGGGCCCGGCGGTGCGGCAGCTCCGCAAAGGCGACCGGGTGATCGCGCCGTTCTCGATCTCCTGCGGCTTCTGCGAGTGGTGCCGCATGCGCCTGCCCACCCAGTGCGCCACCACCGGCCGCGCGGTCTTCGGCGGGCGCTTCGGCAAGCAGTACCCGGGCGGCCAGGCCGAGGCCATCCGCGTGCCCTTCGCGGACCACATGTGCGAGAAGGTGCCGGCCGGCATGACCGACGAGCAGGTGTTCTTCCTGGGCGACATCCTCTCCACCGGCTACGTGTGCGCGGAGAACGCGGGCATCCGCCCCGGCGACACGGTGGCCATCTTCGGCGCGGGCCCGGTGGGCCTCCTGGCCCTGCAGTCGGCGCATCTCTTCGGACCGAGCCGCGTCTTCATGGTGGACCGCGTCGACTACCGTCTGAAGCTGGCCGAGGAGCTGGGCGCGGTGCCGGTCAATGTCGACCGCGGCGATCCCGCCGAGCAGCTGCGCGCGCAGACCCGCGGGCGCGGGCCCGACGCGGTGCTCGAATGCGTCGGCCACGAGGCGCCGTTCACCCAGGCCATCCAGTCCGTGCGCGCCGGCGGCACCGTATCGTCGGTGGGCGTGTACGTCGAGTCGTCGATGGGGTTCCCGGCGCGCGACGCGTTCTTCAAGGACCTCACGCTGCGCATGGGCATCTGCAACGCGCGGAATTTCATCTCGCCGCTGATGCCGCTGATCCAGGCGGGCCGGCTGCAGCCGACGCGCATCATCACGCACACGATGCCGTTGACCGATACGCCAAGAGGCTACGCCATCTTCGACCGGAAGGAGGATCGAGCGATCAAGGTGATGCTCAAGCCCTGACCCTGGCACATCGATTGCTCCACTGAACGCGCAGGCCCGCTCGGGGCCATCTTCGGTGCCAATTCGGACACGGTTGACACCGGCGGTGACGGAGGAACGTACATGGAGCCAGTGCCTTCCCGCCCGACCCCGGGCGCCGCGAGTCCCTTCCGGCGGCCCCCGTCCACCACCTCCGCCTTCCCGCGCCCGCGCGCCAACGGCTTCGGCCCGGTGCCGCCCCGGCCGCTCACGCCGGACAAGGCCGAGACGGCATCGCCGGCACGGTCTCGGACCGAGGCACCGGCAGGCGGCGCGCGCGAGGCGCTGCAGCGGCGCCGGCGCAGCGGCGCGCTGTGGTTCTTCTGGGTCGCCGCGCTCTCGATCGTGAACTCGGCGGCCGCGCTCGGCGGCCAGCAGTGGCGGTTCGTCATCGGGCTCGGGATCACCCAGCTCGCGGACGGCCTCGCCGCCCGCACCGGCCACGGCGTGCCGGTGGTGGCGGCGGTCGTCGTGGTGTTCGTGGGCGTCTTCGCCCTGCTCGGCCGGCTCGCCCTGCGCGGCCAGCCGTGGGCCTTCGCGGTCGGGGCGATCGTCTACGCGGTAGACGGGCTCATCTTCGTGGCGGCCCGCGATTGGATCGGCGCGGCCTTCCACGCCTTCGTGGTGGTGATGGCCCTGCGCGGGCTGGACGCCGCGCGCCGGCTGCGCTGACGAGCTACCGCGCCGGCGCTTTCTTTCGCGGCTCCGCCGGCTTCGCGAGCGGATCGAGGATGCGGCTGAGCCGGGCCTCGTCCGACCGGCCCTGGATCTTCGCCACGATCTCGCCCTTCCGATTGATCACCACGGTATAGGGCGTCCCCCGGAAGCCGAAGCGGTTGGCGATTTTCAGGCGCGGATCGAGCCCGGCCGGGAAGGTCGCCCGGTTGGCCCGGAGGAACTTCCGCGCGTCGGCCTCGGTGTCCTGCACCTGCACGCTGACCAGGTCCACGCCCCGCGTCCGGTACTTCTGGTAGATGCGCTCGAGTCCGGCCGCCTCCTCGTTGCAGACCTTGCACCACGAGGCCTGGAAGCGCACCACCAGCGCCTCCTTGCCGATGTGCGCGCGCGAATCGAAGTGGCCGCGGCCGTCCAGCAGCGTCACCGTGAAGGCCGGCGCGGCCGGCGCGGCCAGGGCGGGGGGGGCGGCGGCGAGCAGGACCGCGAGCGCGCCCAGGAGTGATCGCATCGCCTCAGTATAGACCGCGCGGGCCCGGCGCGGAGCCTAGGCGGGTGGCGGGGGCGACGGCGAACCCGGTCTGCGGAACGCAGATCGCGAATCCAGGATCTGGCGCACCGCGTTCACCAGGTCGCTGGCCCGGAACGGCTTCGAGATGAGCGGGCGCCCGGAGCCCTTCGCGGCCGCGGTGCTGAAGCCGGACATCAGGAGCACCTTGGTCGTCGGGCTGACCGATTCGATCCGCTTGGCCAGGTCGATGCCGCTCATGATCGGCATGACGACGTCGGTCAGCAGGAGGTGCACCGGCTGCGTCTCCGCGATCCGGCGCGCCTCGAACGGATCTCCGGTCTCGATCACGTGGTAGCCGTCGCGGCTCAACACATCGCGCACGAGCGCGCGCACGTCGATCTCGTCGTCGACCACCAGGATGGTCTGTCCTCGCGGCGTCTCGGCGTCGGTCACGTCGAAGTCCCCGTCGCGAGTCTAGCATCCGGTTCGTGTCGTGCAACTCCGCGAATTCTTGCCAGAGTCTGACGAGTGGGTCATAATTCAGCGCCATGAACGACCTCGAGCACGAATTGCGTCGCCGCGTCGAGGGTGACGTTCGGTTCGATCGCTATTCCCGCCTGCTCTACTCCACCGACGCCTCGATGTACCAGATGGAGCCGATCGGCATCGTGATCCCTCGGCACGCCGACGACGTGCAGGCGGTGATCGAGGTGGCCAACCAGCAGAGCGTGCCGGTCCTGCCGCGCGGCGGCGGCACCTCGCTGACCGGCCAGACCGTGAACCGGGCGGTCGTGCTCGACTTCTCGCGGCACATGGCGGGCGTGCTCGAGGTCAACTGCGAGGAGCTGTGGGCGCGGGTGCAGCCGGGGCTGGTGCAGGACGAGCTGAACCATCACGTGCGGCCGCTCGGCCTGCTCTTCGGGCCCGACACCTCGACGTCGAACCGCGCCACCATCGGCGGCATGCTCGGCAACAACTCGGGAGGCTCGCACTCGATCGCCTACGGGCTGACGGTGGAGCACGTGGTCGAGCTGCAGACCATTCTCGCCGACGGCAGCCGCGCCACCTTCGGCGAGGTCACGCCCGCCGAGTTCGAGGCCAGGGCGCGGCGGCCCGGGCTCGAGGGGCAGATCTACCGCGAGGTGGCCCGCATCCGGACGCAGTACGAGGCCGACATCCGCTCGGGGTATCCCCGGCACTGGCGACGCGTCTGCGGCTACAACCTGGACGAGCTGGTCAAGAACCGGCCGCTGAACATGGCGCGCCTCATCGTGGGCTCGGAGGGCACCTTCCTCAACGTGGTCGAGGCCAAGATGCGCCTGGTGCGGAAGCCGAAGGCGACCGCGCTCGACGTGATCCACTACCACGACATGCAGGAGGCGCTGGAGTCTTCGCAGACGATCCTCGAGACGGGCCCGTACGCGGTCGAGCTGACCGACCGGATGATCCTCGACCTCGCCCGCAACAACATCGAGCAGTCCAAGCGCATGGGCTTCGTGCAGGGCGATCCCGCCGCGATCCTCATCGTGGAGTACGCGGGGGACACCGAGCAGGAGGTCAAGGCCAAGGTCGCCGACCTCGAGGCGCGGCGCGCCCGCGGGGCGTTCGGCTACGCCTCGCACATCGCCACCGATGGGGCGGAGCAGCAGTCCATCTGGAAGCTGCGCAAGGCGGGGCTGGGCCTCCTGCTGGGCACGCGCGGCGAGTCCAAGCCCATCGCGTTCATCGAGGACACCGCGGTGGATCCCAAGCACCTGCCCGAGTTCGTGCCGCGGTTCACCGAGATCATGGACCGGCACGGCGCCGATGCGGCGTACTACGGCCACTGCTCGGTGGGGTGTCTGCACATCCGCCCGCTCATCAACCTCAAGACCGAGCGCGGGCTCGAGCAGGTGCGGGTGATGGCCGAGGAGATCTTCGACCTCGTGCTGTCGTTCGGGGGCGCGATCTCGAGCGAGCACGGCGACGGGCGGGCGCGCAGCCCGTTCCTGGAGCGCGTGTTCGGCAAGACCCTGTTCCAGGCCTTCCGGGAGACCAAGGCCGCGTTCGATCCCCGCGGACTCATGAACCCCGGCAACATCGTGGGCAGCCCCGGGGTGACCGAGCACCTGCGCTACGGCGCGGCCTACCGGACGTGGGAGCCGAAGACCCTGCTCGACTTCTCGGCTCAAGGCGGCTTCGCGGCCGCGGTGGAGATGTGCAACGGGGTCGGGGTGTGCCGCAAGAAGCTCGAGGGCACGATGTGCCCCTCGTACATGGCCACGCGCGACGAGGAGCACTCCACCCGCGGGCGGGCCAACGCCCTGCGCGCGGTCCTGTCCGGCAAGGTGCCGGCGGCCGACTTCGCGGGGCAGCGTCTCCACGAGGTGATGGACCTCTGCCTCGAGTGCAAGGGCTGCAAGGCGGAGTGCCCGTCGAACGTGGACATGGCCAAGATGAAGTACGAGTTCCTGCACCACTACCACCAGGTCAACGGGCTGCCGCTGCGCAACCGGCTCTTCGGCCACATCGCGCGCCTGTCCCTGATCGGCTCGCGGCTGGCCCCCGTCTCCAACTGGATCGCCCGCGCGTGGCCGAACCGCTGGCTCATGGAGCGCATGGCCGGCATCGACCGGCGGCGGCCCCTGCCGCGCTTCGCCCGCGAGACCTTCACCGACTGGTTCGACCGCCGGCGCGCTCCGCTCGAGGCCCCGCGCGGCGACGTGGTGCTCTTCCACGACACCTTCATCACCTTCAACGCGCCCGAGATCGGCCGGGCCGCGGTGGAGCTGCTGGAGGCCGGCGGCTACCGCGTGCAGCTCGTGGACAAGAAGTGCTGCGGCCGCCCGCTCATCTCCAAGGGCATGCTCGACGAGGCCAAGGCCTACGCGGAGTGGAACGTGGCGCGCCTGCATCCCTGGGTGGCCCGGGGCGTCGCCATCGTCGGGCTCGAGCCGTCGTGCCTGCTGACCCTGCGCGACGAGACGGTGGAGCTGGTGCGGACCGAGGAGGCGCGGCAGGTCGCGGCCTCCGCGTTCCTGCTGGAGGAGTTCCTGCTGCGCGAGAAGGCGCGGGGGCTCACGCTGCCCTTCCGCGACGGCGGCCGGCGCAAGGCGCTGCTCCACGGCCACTGTCATCAGAAGGCCATGGTCGGCACCGCGCCCACGGTGGCGGTGCTGCGCTGGGCCGGCTTCGAGGTGGCCGAGGTGGACTCGGGCTGCTGCGGCATGGCCGGCTCGTTCGGCTTCGAGACGGAGCACTACGACATCTCGGTGAGCCTCGGCAACCGGCGGCTCGCCCCGGCGGTGCAGGCGGCGGAGGCCGAGACCGAGATCGTCGCGCCCGGCGTCTCGTGCCGTCAGCAGATCGAGCACCTGGCCGGCCGGCTCGCCCGGCATCCCGCTCAGATCCTGCGCGACGCCCTTCGCTCCTGACGGCGGCGCCCGCCGCCGTCATCGCCGATGGACAACCTGACGCTCAAGCTCGTCGCCACGCCCGCGCTGATCGGCGCCGCCACGCTGGCGGGCCGCCGCTGGGGCCAGTCCGTCGGCGGCTGGCTGGTGGGATTGCCGCTGACCACCGGCCCGGTGGCCTTCTTCATCGCGCTCGAGCAGGGGACCGCGTTCGGCGCCGCGGCGGCCGCGGGCTCGCTCGGCGGCGCGGCCGCCGAGGCCGCGTTCGTGGTGGCCTACGGACGGACCGCGGTGCGCGCGGGCTGGCTCCCGTCGCTGCTCGCCGGCTCCGTGGCCTATGCGGCGGTCGCGACGGTGCTGCAGGGGCTGGCCCTCGGGCCGCTCGTCCTGTTCGGGGTGGCGGTGGCCACGCTGCTCGTCTCGCTGCGGCTGATCCCGGCGGATCCGCCCGGCGCGGCATCGGCGCCGC
Source organism: Candidatus Methylomirabilota bacterium (assembly GCA_035315345.1). Taxonomy (NCBI): domain Bacteria; phylum Methylomirabilota (SeqCode); species Candidatus Methylomirabilota bacterium. The sequence continues at coordinate 64,754 of DATFYA010000073.1, read as the reverse complement.
CGCCACGCTGGGACGTGCCGGCCCGCATGGTCCTGGCCACCGCGGTGGTCCTCGCGCTCACCGCCCTCGCCCCCCGGCTCGGCGCCACCCTCAGCGGCCTGCTCGCGACCTATCCGCTCTTCGCGGCGATCCTGACCGCGTTCGGCCACCGACTGCAGGGCGTGGGCGCGGCGGTCGCCGTGCTGCGCGGCCTGCTGTTCGGGCTCTTCGCGTTCGTGGGGTTCTGCCTGGTGCTGGCCCTCGGGCTGGTGCCGCTCGGCATCGCGATCGCATTCGCGGTGGCCATCACGGTCGCTCTGCTCGTGCAGGGCGTCTCGCTGTGGCGCCTGCGCTCGCGGCGCTTGACTCGAGGCAGCGCGCGGCCTACATAGTGGCCGGAGACCGCGAGCCCCGCGTCGCGGGCACGATCATCCGGCAAGGAGACAGACATGAGAGCGTCCTTCTACGAAGGCTCGCGGACCTTTCGCACCGGGCCCGTCGGCCGCCCCTCGCGCGGGTCCGGGCAGGCGTTGCTGCGCGTGCGCCGGGCCGGCATCTGCGGCACCGACCTGCACATCTTCCAGGGGCATCTCGATCACCGCATCCCGAAGGGCGGCATCATCGGTCACGAGACCTTCGCCGAGGTGGTGGAGGCGCCGGCCGACGCCGGATTTCAGCCGGGTGACCGCGTGGTGGTGGAGCCCATCCATTCGTGCGGGGAGTGCCGGGCCTGCCGCATGGGCGGCTACTACCTCTGCTACCGCCTGAAGATCTACGGCGTGGAATTGCCGGGCGGCATGCAGGACTACTGGACGGTGCCGGCCTCGCGCATGCTGCACGTGCCGGATACGCTGGCCGACGACCAGGCCGCCATGATCGAGCCGCTCGCGGTGGCCACCCACGACGTGCGCCGCGCGGGCGTGAAGGTGGGCGACTCGGTGCTGGTGCTGGGCGGCGGACCGATCGGCGCGCTGATCGCCATGGTCTGCCGGCACCGCGGCGCGCGCGCGATCGTGAGCGAGGTGAATCCCTATCGCATCGACCTGCTGCGCGGGGTCGGCCTCGAGGTCATCGGCATGGACGCCGACCCGGTGCGTTTCGTCAACGAGTGGACCGCCGGGCAGGGGGTGGACGTGGCCTTCGAGGTGACCGGGCATCCCGCGGCCGCGCGCGTGATGACCGAGACGGTGCGCGTGTGGGGCACCGTGAGCATCGTGGCCATCCACTCGGAGCCCACGCTGGTGAACCTCTATCCGATGTTCGCGCGCGAGGTCACCATGCACGGCAGCCGCCTCTACAACCGCGCCGACTGGGAGGAGGCGATCCGGCTGGCCGCCTCCGGCGCGGTCACGCTCGCCCCGCTGGTGAGCCGGAGGATCCCGCTGGAAGGGCTGCAGGAGGGAATGGAAGAGGCGCTACGGGGCGGACCGGTGATGAAGGTCCTCGTCGACCTGACCGCCTGATTCCCCTTCTCCCTCTCCCCCTTGTAGGGGGAGAGGGCAGGGTGAGGGGTTCCCAGTCCGAACCGCTACTTGTCCTTGATGGCGGCCTGCACCTTGGCCACCATGTCGGGCGGGATCTGATTGATCCCGTGGTCCTTCTTGGCGTGCTCGGCTCCCTTGGCCATCACCTCGTTCACGTCGTTGCCTTCGAGCACGGTGTTGCAGCCGGGCATGAGATCACCACAACGAAGCACCTTGGCCATGACGCCTCTCCTTTGATCGAGCGTTCGTCGTGAGCTGCGAGATGTCCAAGGCTACGCCCGGCCGGCGCGGGCCGCCACCTCAAAGCGCGAGGATGCGTGCTACCGCCCGGGCGATACGACCAGGTTGCCCGGCTTGCCCTGCAGGTAGTGCTCGATGTTGGCCACCGCGGCGAGCAGACCGTCGCGGATGACCTCGGGCGTCTGCCCGGCGTTGTGCGGGGAGACCACCACGTTGGGCAGGCTCAGGATCGGGTCGTCCGGAGCCAGCGGCTCCTGGTGGAAGACGTCCAGCCCGGCCCCCATGATGCGCCGCTCGCGCAGGGCCGCGAGGAGCGCCTCGCGGTCCACCAGCGCGCCGCGGCCGGTGTTCACCAGGATGGCGGTGGGCTTCATCATCGCCAATTCCTTGCGGCCGAGGAAGTTGCGCGTCTCGGAGGAGAGCCGCACGTGCAGGCTGACCACGTCGGCCCGCGCGAGGATCTCCTCCTTGCTGGCCGGCGTCGCGCCGGTCTCGCGGATGCGCGCCTCGTCGCCCAGCGCGCTCCAGCCGAGCACGTTCATGCCGATGCCCTTCGCGATGGTGGCGAGGCGGCCGCCGATGGCGCCCATGCCGAACACGCCGAGGGTCTTGCCCAGGCACTGGGTGAGCATCTCGCGCGGCCACTTGCCCTTTCGCATCTCCCCGTCGAGCGTCACCACCTTGCGCGCGGTGGTCAGCATCAGCGTCAGCGCGTGCTCGGCGACGGCGAAGGCGTTGATCCCGGGGGTGTTGCAGACGGTGATCCCGCGCATGCCCGCCGCGTTCAGGTCGATGTTGTCGGTGCCGGTGCCCCAGACCGAGACGATCTTGAGCTTCGGACAGGCCGCGAACACGCCCTCGCTGAAGCGCGCGTGGGCGCGGATGTTGATCGCGGCGGTGGCATCGCCGATGCGGCGGATCAGCTCGGCCTCCTGATCGGCGCCGCGCTCGGTGAAGACCCGCACCTCGTCCAGCCGCTTGGCCCGCTGATGGCCTTCGCTGCCCTCGAAGACCGAGGGGAAGTCGTCCGGGACGGCGATCACGCCGACGGGCTCGCGAAGACGGCCTGCGCGGCGGCCACGCCGGCACCGGACTCGGTCCGGAATCCGAGATCGCGCAGCGTCATCTCGATCGCGGACAGCGTGGGCAGCACGTACAGCGGGCTCGAGGTGATCCCCATGTGCCCGACCCGCAGGGTGCTGGTGCGGATCTTGTCGAGCCCGGTGCCGATCAGGATGCCGTGGTGCTGGCGCATGTGACCGACCACCTTGGCCGGATCGATGCCCGCCGGCGTCCGGAAGCAGGACACCGTGTTCGACAGCAGCGAGGCGTCGGCGAACATCTGGAGCCGCATCGCATCGAGCCCGGCGCGGAAGGCCCGCCCGGCCACCGCGTGCCGACGGAAGCGATGCTCGATCCCCTCCTCGAGGATCAGCCGGCTCGCCGCGCCGAGGGCCTGGGTGAGGTGCGTCGGGATCGACACCGGTTGCCGCCGCGGGGTGCCGTCGGGGACGTGGCCGCCCCGCGACGCGGGAATCCAGTTCTCCTTCCAGCGGAGGAGGTCGTAGGCCCACGAGGTGGCCTTGTGCTTGCGCCCCTCCATCGCCTCCCAGCCCGCGGACCCCACCGAGACGATGGCCATCCCGAGCGGGGCGGCCAGGCACTTCTGGGAGCCGGTCATGTTGAAGTCCACGCCCCACTCGTCGGTGCGCACGTCGAGCCCGCCGAGGGAGGAGACGGTGTCGAGCATGAACAGGGCGCCGTGCCGCTTGACGATGCGCCCCACCTCGGCGGCGGGGTAGGTGGTGCCGGTCGAGGTCTCGTTGTGCACCATCGTGACCGCCTTCGGCCTGACCCGCGCGATGTCCTGCTCGAGCCGCGCGAGATCCAGCGGGCGTCCCCACTCCACGGAGTGCTCGGTCACCTCGGCGCCGGCGCGGGTCATGATGTCGCGCATCAGGGCGCCGAAGGCGCCGGCCTCCACCACCAGGACGCGGTCGCCGGGCTCGATCGCCGAGATCGCGGCAGCCTCGAGGGCGGTACGGCCGGAGCCGGGCATGGCGATGACCTCGCCGCGGGTCTGGAAGATGTCGCGCAGGGCGAGGGTCACCGGCTCCAGCACGTTCACGTCGAAGTTCATGTCGTACTGGATCGTGGCGGGCTCATTCATCGCCTGCACGACCGGGAACGGCAATTCCGTGGGACCGGGGATCATGAGGACCGGCTGCGCTCGAGTGGCTCCCCACCGGATGGTGGAATCCATGAATGCTCCCTTGACGGCGCGCAGCGGGGCTAGGCGCTGGCCGGGGCCAGGCGGCTCTGCTTGCGGCGGATCAGGTACAGGTTGCGCAGGTAGACGAACAAGCCCGCAGCCTGCCCGAGGATGAAGACGGGGTCCATGCGATAGATCGAGTAGATCAGCAGGGTGAGGCCGCCCCCGATCGAGAAGAACCAGAACGAGATCGGGATCACGCTCTCCTTCTGGCGCTCGGAGGCGATCCACTGGACCAGGAAGCGCATCGAGAAGAAGGTCTGACCGAGGAATCCGATCGACAGCCAGAAGTGCTCCGACGTCCAGAAGTGCGTCGACATCATGTCCGCTCCGTCTCGGCCTCCGTATGAGACTCTCGCGAGCCGCGTGCAGGAATCCAGCGCTTCACATTATCGGACATGATCCGCACGCCGCAAGGAGTTTTCGCCCTCACCCGACCCATCCGCCGCCGCGCGCGAATGAAGTCAGAGCGTTCCCGGACTCGCGGGGAGACGGGCGCGAGGGGCCGGATGGCGGCCGGGGGGCCGACCGACCCGTTCCTGCCAACCAAAACGAAGCCGGCCACTATCGAATGGGAACTGCTACCCGCGCAAGCGAAGAACCGCGCCTCGTGGTCGGCGGCCCCCCGGCCGCCCCCGGCCCTCGCGCCCGCCTCTCCACCGAAGGCTAGACCGGCTCGGTCGGCCCGGACGTGATGGCGATGACGAGCGCCCCGGTCGGGCTGCTCACGGTGTGCACGCACCCGGGAGGCCGCCGCGCGTAGTTGCCGGCCGTGCACACGCCCGCGTCGTCGGCCACGCTGCCCTCGAGCACGTAGATCTGCTCGTCGCCGAGGTGACGATGGCGCGGGACGGTCGCGCCCGGCTCGTAGCGCATGAGGATCGCCTTGTGTCGCCCGTCGGCGTCCTCCCAGAGCGTCTTCCAGAAGACGCCGGGCCGCCGCTCGATCCACGGCACGGTGCCGGCGTCGATGAACAGGCTGACGGGCGGAGTGATCACCGGCGGTCTCCCGTGGGCGGCGGTTCAGCGCGCCTCGCGCAGGGCTTGCTGGACCGCTTCGCGAAATGTCTCGATCGGCAGCGCGCCCTCGATCTTCCGCCCGTTGATGAAGAACGTGGGCGTTGCCCGCACCCCGGCCTCGCGCCCCTCGCGCTGGTCGGCCAGCACCGCGTCCTGGAAGCGGGCGGTGTCGAAGCACTGCGCGAACGACTCGGGGTCGAGGCCCAGACGGCGGGCGTAGCCCAGCAGGTCCTCGCGCGAGAAGTCGGGCTGGGCCAGGAAGAGCAGGTCGTGATACTCCCAGTACCGCCCCTGCGCTCCTGCGCAGCGGGCGGCCACCGCCGCGGGCACCGCGCGGTTGTGCGAGCGCAGCGGGAAATCCTTGAACGTGATCTTGATCTGGTCGGGGAACTCGGCCTGCAGGCGTCCCATCACCTGCTGGGCCTCCCGGCAGAACGGGCACTGGTAGTCGCTCCACTCGAAGATCGTCACCGGCGCGCCCGCGGGGCCCCGCGTCATCGCGGGATCCGCGGTGAACCGGGGCGGGCTGTCCGCGGCGGCCGCGGCGGCCCACCCCAGCAGGAGCAGGACCGCGGCGACGCGGAAGAGGCGCGGGCGGAGCCGAATCACGAGTCGAGCGGGGTCAGGCCGCGCGGTCGGCCTCGATGGAGGTGATGATGTAGGTCCCGCTCTTGGCGTCGCGCTCGAGGGTGAGGATCTTCTGCTTGGCCGCCTCCTCCAGCAGCTTCGAGAAGGTGGAGTACCCGTAGTACGACTCGTTGAACGCGGGGTTCTTCCGGATCATGGTCTGCTTGACCATCGAGCCCCAGAGGGTGTCCTTGTTCTCGCGCTGCAGGGCCTGGATCGCCTCGATGAGCTGGGCGAAGGCCTCCGCCTTCTTCTCGGGCAGCCCGCGCAGGGCCGTCGTCTTCTTGGACTCGCGGATGAGGTCCTCGTAGAAGATGAACTCGTCGCAGTTGCCCACCAGCAGCTCGGACGACGACGACTTCACGCCCAGGCCGATCACGTAGCGATCGTTCTCCCGCAGCTTGGAGACCAGCGGGGAGAAGTCGGAGTCGCCCGACACCAGCGCGAAGGTGTCGACGTGCTGCTTGGCGTAGGCCAGATCCATCGCGTCGACCACCATGCGGATGTCGGCCGAGTTCTTGCCGCTGTAGCGGCTCTGGGGGACGTCGATCAGCTCGATGGCGTGCTCGTGGAAGGGGCGCTTGTACTCGGTGTAGCGGTTCCAGTCCGCGTAGGCCCGCTTCACCATGATCTTGCCCTTCTCGACGAGCCGCTCGAGCACCAGCTTGATCTCGAACTGCTTGTACTGCGCTTCCTTGACGCCGCGGACGATGTTCTCGAAGTCGATGAACATCGCCAGCTTCCGGTCGTCACTCATGTCCACCATCCTTCCTGCTACTGGTTGCCCCGGCGCCGGTGCTGCCGGACGGGCCCGTGCCCGTCCGCTCGCCAGTCGTCATTATAGATCGGGCGGGCGCCCCGGCGAGATTTCACAGCCGCGTGACATCGCGCCGTCCCGTTCCGCTAGACTGACGCGGGAGGTGGCGATGCGCGCGATCCGGATCCTCATGCTCGGGATGGGAATGTTCCTGGCCACCGTCGGGTCCCCGAGCGGCCGCGGCAGCGCCGCCGACAACGTGGTGGCGGTCGGGCAGCCCGCCCCCGAGATCACCGGCGGGCCGTGGATCAACAGCCAGCCGCTCTCGCTCGCGGGCCTGCGCGGACGGGTGGTGCTGGTGGAATTCTGGACCTACGGCTGATACAACTGCAAGAACGTGATCCCGCAGTTGCGGGACTGGCACGGCAAGTACGGAGACCAGGGCTTGACCATCGTGGGCGTGCACTCGCCGGAGTTCTTCTGGGAGAAGCCGCTGGACAAGGTGACGCAAGCCACTCGAGACCTCCAGATCCGCTATCCGGTGGTGCAGGACAACGACTATGCGATCTGGCGGCGCTACCGCAACTGGGCGTGGCCGTCCGCGGTGCTGGTGGACAAGAAGGGAATCGTGCGATTCACCCACATCGGGGAGGGGGCCTACGCCGAGATGGAGCAACGGATCCAGCGCCTCCTGCTCGAGCCCTAGGTGAGCACGCGCCCGGCTCCCGCCCTCATCTTCGGCGCCGTCTTCGTCGCGGCCGCGGTGCTGGCTGCGCTCGGGTACCTCTCGCTCCGCCGCTGGGAGGTCGCGGCCGAGCTGCAGCTTCGCGAGCAGGCGCGCGACACCGCGGCGATGGCCGCCGAGAAGGTGGACATGGCGCTGGGACGGGCCGAGCAGGACGGTCTCGCCGCCCTGCAGGCCGCCGCGCTCACGCCGGATTTCGGTCCCGCCACGGTGGACGACTGGAAGGCCCGCCATCCGTTCTTCGACCGCGTCTACGTCTTCGACCGGCAGGGGCGCATGCTCTACCCGCTCGCGTCGACGGGCGACGAGGCTCGCCTCGTCACCGCGCTCCGCGGGGAGATCTCCCAGGGCTTCTGGGAGCGCGGCGGCCGGCGCCATCTCCAGGTGGACGGCCACGTGATCCTGGCCGCGGTGGTGCCCGGCGCCGCGGGGGAGCCGCTCCTGGTCGGCCTGCACCGCGACGAGCGGGCGCTCCGGCGGGACGTGCTGGAGCAGGCCCTGGGCGGCGCCGACGGCAAGGGCGCGCTGGCGGTGCTCGACGGGCAGGGGCGGGCGGTGTACGCCTCGCATCCGGGGGACCTGGCCGCGCCGGTGCTCACGGTGCCGCTGGGCGAGGCGCTGCCCGCCTGGCGAGTGGCCCTGTACCAGCCGCCGGGGCTGTCGCCGCGTGACATGGTGCGACGCCAGGCCGCCATCTTCATGGGCGCCTTCGTGCTGCTGGTCGCGGTCATCGCGGCCGGCCTCGTCGCGACCTACCGGCTGGTGCGCCGGGAGTCGGAGATCGCGCAATTGAAGTCGGACTTCGTGGCCAACGTGTCCCACGACCTGAAGACGCCGCTCTCTCTCATCCGCATGTTCTCGGAGACCCTGGAGATGGACCGGGTGCCCGACCCGCAGCGTCGTCGCGAGTACTACGCGGTGCTCACGCGGGAGAGCGAGCGATTGAGCCGGCTGATCGACAACGTGCTCGACTTCTCGCGCATCGAGAGTGGGCGCCAGCGCTACGAGACGGCGCCGGGGCCGATCGAGCCGCTGATCCAGGAGGTGCTGGAGAGCTTCCGCCACCCGCTGCAGCAGCAGGGTTTCGCCGTGCAGGTGGCGATCGCGCCCGACCTGCCCGACGTGGCCATGGACGACGACGCGATCAAGCAGGCGCTGGCCAACCTGCTCGACAACGCGATGAAGTACTCGGCCGAGCGGCGCCGCATCACGGTGACCGCGCGCCGGGAGGGCGACGGCGTCTCGGTGGAGGTGGCCGACGAGGGGATCGGCATCCCGGTCGGCGAGCGCCAGCGGATCTTCGAGAAGTTCTATCGGGTCGGACGCAGCGAGACGCAGGGCCGCCGCGGCAGCGGCGTGGGCCTGGCCCTGGTCAAGCACATCGCGGAGGCCCACCGCGGACGCGTCGGCGTGGAGGCCGCGGCGGAAGGCGGGAGCCGATTCACGCTCTACCTGCCGGCGGCGACGGCATGCCGCGAATCCTGATCGTCGACGACGAGCCCGAGATGGTGCGCGGGCTCGAGGACAACCTGCGCTTCGAGGGCTACCAGACCATCGCGGCGGGAGACGGCGCGCGCGGCCTGGCCCTGGGCCTGTCCGAGGCGCCGGACCTGATCCTGCTCGACGTGATGATGCCGGGCATGAGCGGATGGGACGTGTGCCGGCAGCTGCGCGCGCGCGGACTCGACACGCCGGTGATCATGCTGACCGCCCGCGGCGCGGAGGCCGACCGGGTGCAGGGGCTCGAGCTGGGCGCCGACGACTACCTCACGAAGCCGTTCAGCGTCCGCGAGCTGATGGCGCGGATCCGCGCGGTGCTGCGTCGCCCGGGCCCGCGCCAGAAGTTCGAGGAGTTCGCGTTCGGCGACGTGCGCGTGCACCTGCGCGCCCGACAGGCGTTCAAGGCCGGGCGCGAGGTCCGCCTGACCCGGAAGGAGTTCGACCTGCTCCGCTATCTGGTCGAGCATCCCGGCGAGGTGATCACCCGCGACCGGCTGCTCGACGAGGTGTGGGGCTACGATCGTTTTCCGACCACGCGGACGGTGGACACCCATATCCTCAGGCTGCGGCAGAAGTTCGAGGACGACCCGGAGCGGCCGGCCCACATCGTCACCGCGCACGGCCAGGGCTACCGCTTCGTCACGGCGAGAGGAGAGGCGGAATGAGAGATCTCGCGCGGGACGCGGCGCAGCGCACACCGCCCGGGCAGGTGCTGACCCGGAAGTGGCCGGTGCTCACCTACGGTCTGACTCCCCGCTTCGATCCGAAAACGTGGTCGTTCCGCTGCTTCGGCCTGCTCCAGCGGGAGGTGAGCTGGACCTGGGAGGAGTTCCAGGCCCTGCCGCGCACCGAGGTGACCTGCGACATCCACTGCGTGACGCACTGGTCGCGTCTGGACAACCGCTTCGAGGGCGTCCCCATCCGCGAGATCCTGAAGCGCGTCGATCCGACGCCCGAGGCCCGGTACGTCATGGTCCACGCCGACCCGGACTACACGACCAATCTCGCGCTCGCCGACCTGGTGGACGACGACGTGCTGCTGGCGCTCCGTCACGACGGGCAGGATCTCGCGCCGGAACACGGCGGCCCGCTGCGCCTGGTGGTGCCGAAGCTCTACTTCTGGAAGAGCGCGAAGTGGCTGCGCGCCTTCGAGTTCCTCGACGTGAATCCGCCCGGCTTCTGGGAGGTCAACGGCTACCACATGCGCGCCGACCCGTGGGCGGAGGAGCGCTACTCGGACCAGGAGACCCGCGCGATGCAGACGATGCGGGCCGAGGCCGCCCGCCGCCTCCGCGCCCGCTGATACCCCTCTCCCCTGAGGGGAGAGGGCAGGGTGAGGGGGTCTACGCCGAGAGAAACGCCCGCATCTGCCGGACGAACTCCTCCGGCCGGTCCGCGGGCACCGTGTGGCCGGCCCCCTCGATCTCGATCAGCCGTCCGTCGGGCAGCCGCGCCGTCATCTTCTTGGCCACGTCGGCCGAGAGGATGTCGCTCTCCGCGCCGCGCACGACCAGGGTCGGGCAGGTGATCCGGGGAAGCGGCTCCCACAGGTCGACCGCGTCGCGGCGGCCCACGCGCATCATGTCGCGCAGGCCCTTGGCGTACTTCCAGGTGAGCTCGCCATCGGGCAGCCGCTTGAGCCCGTGCCGGACGCGCTCGCGGAGCATGTCGACGTCCTGGAGCGGGTTGCCGCGGCGGATGTACTCGACGGCCCACTCCTCGCTCTCGATGCGCTCGGGCGAGTGCGCCATCATGTCGCGGACGCGCTGCAGGCCGGCCAGGTTGATCTCGGGGCCGATGTCGATGATCACGAGGCGGTCGAGGCGGGCGGCGTGGTCGGCCGCGTACTTGATGGCGATGCGCCCGCCCATCGAGTGGCCGATCAGCGCGAAGCGATCGAGCCGCAGGCTGGCCGCGAAGGCGGCCACGTCGTCGGCCATCGTGCCCACGCCGTAGTCGTCGTCCGGCGCGGGCTCGCTGTCGCCGTGGCCGCGCTGATCCAGCGCGAGGACGCGATGGCCGGGCAGGAGGCGGCTCGCGAGGTGGTCCCACACCCGCGCGTGGCCGGTGATGCCGTGCAGCAAGATCACCGGCGGCCGATCGGCGGCTCCCCAGTCGAGATAGTGCAGCGTGACGCCGTTGACGCGGACGGTGCGCTCGGTGAATGACATGGCGAAACGCAGTCTAGCTTGAAATGCTCATGGCTGCCATGCCGTGGGGCGAGCCGGACGGGGATCAGAGCGGGCTTTCGGGGCGCAGTTACGAGAATAGCAGTGATCGCTGTTCGCGGCGGCGCCCACCGCGCTTCACATGACGCCCGGCGGCTCTCCATCGGGGCGCGAGTATGCCGGACCCTTTGCCGCCCGGCCATCGAGTGGGGGTCGCCTCTCATCGGAGGTCTCTCGGAAGCTGATCGCCTCATCCGCCGCCTCGCCGGGAAGGGGGCGGCTAGCCAACCCCCGCCTCCTGATCCGCCCATTCGTCCGTCGCGAGGCCGGCTGTCCAGCCGGATCGAAGGTACTCAGGTCCCCGTGTCGTGGCGCTCGAATACGGGATCAAGCGGCTCAAGGACTGCCGCTGTCTCTTCGGCTGATGAAGGAGCTGCACTGACGTACGCCGGAGGAGCTACCGGACATCATCGAGGCGAAGGGACGGGAGGTGGCGGTGGCATTGGCGGCCTCGCGCGCCTTGTCAAGGCGCGAGGGCTGACGGTAGAGTAGAGTTTCTCAACACAGCCCGTCACCCTGCCCTCTCCCGCGAGGGGAGAGGGCGATTGCGAGGAAGCCAATCATGGCGAGTCACGCGATCACCGAAGTGGCAATCATCCTGCGGCCCGAGGACGACGTGGCGATCGCCAAGAAGGAGATCGCGGCCGGCACCATCCTGGAGGACGCCGACGGGCCCATCGAGGTGCGGCAGGACATCAAGCCCGGGCACAAGGTGGCCCGCCGGGCTCGTCGCGTCGGGGAGCCGGTCCGGCGCTACGGGCAGCCCATCGGCTTCGCCACCGCCGACATCGCGATCGGCGATCACGTCCACGTCCAGAACGTGGCGGTGGGCGACCGGCACCAGGAGTACGAGGTCGGCACCGACGTGCAGCCGGTCGCGTTCTACCCGCCGGATCGGATGCGCCACTTCGACGGCTACCTGCGAGAAGACGGGCGCGTGGGCACGCGCAACTACGTGGCGGTGATCTCCGGAGTGAACTGCTCGGCCAGCGTGAGCCAGTTTGTCAAGGACCGCTTCCGCGACGTGGGGAAGGACTATCCGAACATCGACGGGGTGCTCGCGATCACCCACAAGTCGGGCTGCGGCACCAAGCTGTTCGGCGAGGACCACATGGCCCTGCAGCGGGTGCTGGCCGGTTACGCCAAGCACCCGAACGTCGCAGCCTACATCCTGATCGGGCTCGGCTGCGAGGTGAACCAGGCCGCGGTCATGGTGGATCGCCAGCGCATGGCCGCTCCCGGTCATCCGGAGCGGCGGCCGTTCGTGGTGAACATCCAAGAAGCGGGCGGCATCCGCAAGACGGTAGAAACCGCCACGCGGGAGGTGGCCAAGCTCCTGCCCCACGCGAACGAGGCCCGGCGCAGCCGGCAGCCCGTCTCCGAGATCATGCTGGCCACCAACTGCGGCGGCTCCGACGGCGCCTCCGGCATCACCGCCAATCCCGCGCTCGGCTGGGCGGTGGACGAGCTGGTGCGCTACGGCGGCACCGGCGTGCTCGCCGAGACGCCCGAGATCTACGGGGCCGAGCACCTGCTGATCCGGCGCGCGATCAACGAGGGCGTGGCCAAGAAGCTCATCGATCGGTACAAATGGTGGGAGTGGTATTGCCGTGGCATCGAGGCGATGGACAACAATCCGGCGCCCGGCAACAAGGCGGGCGGGATCACCACCGTCTACGAGAAGTCGCTCGGCGGGGTGACCAAGGGCGGGACGACGCCGATGATGGACGTCTTCCAGTACGGTGAGCCGATCACCACCCGCGGCTTCGTGTTCATGGACACGCCCGGACACGATCCGGTGTCGATCACCGGTCTCGTGGCCGGCGGCTGCAACATGATCTGCTTCACCACCGGCCGCGGCTCGGTGTTCGGCTGCAAGCCGGTGCCGTCGATCAAGCTGGCCACCAACAGCTTGATGTACCGCCACCTGTCGGAGGACATGGATATCAACTGCGGGGTGATCCTGGAAGGCACGCCGCTCGCCCACGTGGGGCGGCAGATCTTCGAGGAGATCGTGGCGGTCGCGTCCGGCAAGCCGAGCAAGAGCGAGCTGTCCGGCGTCGGTGAAGAAGAATTCGCTCCGTGGATCATCGGACCTGTCATGTAAGGCCAGGCGCAGGGAGATCCAATGGCAAACCCGGGCATGTACCGCGGCGACCGGCGCCGCAAGGAAGATCAGCGCAAGGCCAAGCTGGAAGCCAAGAAGGCGCGGAAGGCGGAGCGTCGCGAGAGCGGGACCACCGGCCCCGAGATCGCCGAGCTGCCGGAGGCCGGGGGCGCGTTGGCCAACGAGTTCGTCTGGTTCTCCCCGAGCAAGGGGCGCACGCTCACCACGAACAGCGGGACGCCCCCCACGGTCGACGGGATCGACGACTGGATGCTGCTCAGCGAGCCGCCGGCGGGAGCCTAGCCGCGGAGCGGCTCGGACGCGCGACGCACGGGAGCGGCCGGGTCCCCTTGCGGCTTGTCCGCGAGCTGCCCGCCCTTGAAGAACGCGCCCCAGAACACGTCGTCGGCCACCGGGCGCCGCGCCCGGTCGGTGAAGCGGTCGGCCAGGAAGCCGGCGCGGGCCCGGACGATGAAGCTGTAGAAGTGCACGAGACCGCCCGAGGCGAACTTGCCGTTGAAGATGACGTCGAGTGGCAGGTGCAGCAGCATCCCGAAGACCCAGCCCCACAGCCACTCGATCCCGGTGAGCCACGAAACCGCGGCCAGCAGCGCGAGCAGCTCGTAGGAGTGGAGGACCAGCACGACCCGCCGAGCCTGGCCGTTGACGTAGTAGCGGAGGAAGCTGCCGGGCCGCAGATCGCGCTGACGCTCGAAGAGGACGTAGTCGATGACGTGATCGACGTCGATCAGGAACCCGCCGGCGGCCAGCCCCGCGGTCAGGGCCGGGCTGCCCGTGCCCGCGTACACCGCGGCGCACGCCGCCGCGGTCGTGACCAGATGCCCTCCCGGGCTCATCGGGGGAGGGCTAGCGGTAGTACGGGCTGCGGGGGCGGCGAACCGGGACCGGCGTCATGCGTCGGAACGGTCCGCCGAGCCAGCCGAGCGGCATGTTGTCGATCAGGTCCAGGAGCCTCGTGCCCAGTCGCTTCAGCATGCCGTTAGCGGGAGCAACTCCAGTGCCAGCGACCGATACCATCGAAGTGGCTGAATTGGCGAACGACCGCCGCACGGCCGGATGCTCGATCCCCCAAAACCGGAAGGGGTGAAGACCAAAATGGTGACCTCGTTCGAGCAGATCGTAGGATCCGAGCCGTCGGTGTGGGCGATCGAGACCGCCGGGCCCGGTCCGCAGGGCCGACTGCCGCTGACCGCGGAGATGCTCCGCGATAGCCCGAGCGGCGACATCTTCGGGCTCACCCAGAACGCGGGCATGGGCTGGGACCCCGGCGAGCTGGGACGGCCGCAGTACCTCATGCTGTCCACCCAGGGGGGCATTCGCGCCGCCGACGGCCGGCCCATCGCACTCGGCTACCACACCGGTCACTGGGAGATCGGCCTGCTGATGCAGGCGGCCGCCCAGGAGCTGGGCGAGCTCGGGTGCCTGCCCTTCGCGGGATTCTGCTCCGATCCCTGCGACGGCCGCACCCAGGGGACGCCGGGCATGATGGACAGCCTCGCCTATCGCAACGACGCGGCGGTGGTCCTGCGCCGGCTGGCCCGATCGCTGCCGACGCGCAAGGGCGTGCTGGGCATCGCCACCTGCGACAAGGGGCTGCCCGCGATGATGATGGCGCTGGCCGCGCTGCGGGATCTGCCCTGCGTGCTCGTGCCCGGCGGCGTGACCCTGCCGCCGCAGGCCGGCGAGGATGCGGGCACGGTGCAGTCGATTGGCGCGCGCTTCGCGCACGGCGAGCTGACCCTGGAGCGCGCGGCCGAGCTGGGGTGCCGCGCCTGCGGGTCCCCGGGCGGCGGCTGCCAGTTCCTCGGCACCGCGGCCACCTCGCAGGTGGTGGGCGAGGCCCTCGGGCTCTCGCTCCCGCATACCGCGCTGGCGCCGTCGGGCCAGCCGGTCTGGCTCGACATGGCCCGGCGCTCGGCGCGCGCGCTCGTCGCGCTCGGCACGCGCGGCGTCACCACCCGCGACGTCGTCACCGACGCGGCCATCCGCAACGCGATGATGGTGCACGCGGCCTTCGGCGGCTCCACGAACCTGCTCCTCCACCTCACCGCGGTCGCCCACGCGGCCGGGCTCCGGCGTCCCACCGTGGCCGACTGGACCGACGTCAACCGCCGGGTGCCGCGGCTCGTGGACGTGCTGCCGAACGGCCCGCGCAATCACCCGACGGTGCGCGTCTTCCTGGCCGGCGGGGTGCCGGAGGTGATGCTGCACCTCCGGCGGGCCGGGCTGCTCGACGAGCGCGTCCTCACCGTCTCCGGCGAGCCGCTCGCGCGCGGGCTCGACTGGTGGGAGCGCTCGGCGCGGCGGCGCGCCCTGCGGGAGCGGCTGCGCGAGCAGGACGGCGTGGATCCCGACGACGTCATCATGGATCCGGAGCGGGCGCGCACGCGCGGGCTCACGAGCACCGTGACGTTTCCGCGCGGCAACCTCGCGCCGGAAGGATCGGTGATCAAGAGCACCGCGATCGACCCGTCGGTGGTCGACGCCGACGGCGTGTATCGCAAGGTCGGCCCGGCGCGCGTGTTCACCACCGAGCGCGCCGCGATCGCCGCGATCAAGAGCACGGGGCCGGAGCGGGTCAAGCCGGGCGACGTCATGGTGCTGATCTGCCGCGGGCCGATCGGCGCGGGGATGGAGGAGATCTACCAGATCACGTCGGCGCTCAAGCACCTGTCGTGGGGCAAGCAGGTGGCGGTGCTCACCGACGCGCGCTTCTCCGGGGTATCCACCGGCGCCTGCGTCGGCCACATCGGGCCCGAGGCGCTGGCCGGCGGCCCCATCGGGCGCCTGCGCGACGGCGATCTCGTGCAGATCATGGTGGATCGCCTGCGGCTCGAGGGGAGCATCGACCTGGTGGGCGCCGACGAGCGAATGTTCGGCGCGGAGGAAGGGAGCCGGGTGCTGGCGGGCCGCCCGCCGCGGCCCGACCTGGCCCCGGATGCGAAGCTGCCCGACGACACGCGGCTCTGGGCCGCACTGCAGCAGGCCGGGGGCGGGGCGTGGGGCGGGTGCGTGTATGACGTGGACGCCATCGTGGCGGCGCTGACGTCCCCGCGCCCGGCGGGAGCGTGACTACGACTGCGTGACGGTCACGATCAGGCCGATCGCGGCGAGGACGTTGCCCACGCGCACGCACTCGGTCTCGGGGCCGACCTTCACCACCGCCTTGCCGGTGTTGTGCACCTGCCACGCCAGCTCCCACCCGCGCTCCTCGGAGCAGGCGATGGCCTTCATGAGCTGCTTCACGACTTCCTCGAAGGTGTGGCAGTCGCAGTTGTGCAGCACGGTCATCCAGGGAGGCGCCACCGCGACGTCGGTGGCCTCTTCCTCGTCGACCTCGGGTCTCTCGGTGGTGGCGTGCGACCGTGGAAGCATCATGTATTCGCTCGGCTCGCCTTCGGCTGCACCTCGCCCTGCCACGGCCGGCTCGCCTTCGGCTGCACCTCGCCCGGCCGGTGCTACCCGATGATACCGCCCTCGCGAAGCCGCGCGATGGTGGCGTCGCCGTAGCTCAGGACCTCGCGCAGGATCTCGTCGGTGTGCTCGCCCAGGCGCGGAGCCCGCCGCGGCTGACGGATCTCGCCCTCGGTCCGTACGGGGCTGCGCACCTCGCGCATGGTGCCGAACTCGGGGTGCGGGACGTCGACGATCATGTCCCGCGCGAGCACCTGCGGGTCGGCCAGGGCCTGGCGCACGTCGTTGACCGGCGCGCACGGCACCCGTCCGCGCAGCCGGTCCAGCCATTCCTCGGTGGTCCGGGTGGCGAACCGCTCGCGCAGCAGCGGCAGGAGCGTCTCGCGATGGGCGAAGCGGTCGCCGAAGCCGCGGAAGCGCGGGTCGTCCGCCAGCTCCGGCGCGCCGAGGACGTCGACGAGGTCGCGCCAGAACTTGTCCTTGTTGCAGAACACCACGATCCAGCCGTCGCGGGTCGGGAAGTTCTGGGCGGGCACGAGCGTCTGGTGGGCCGAGTGCCGGGTGCGCTCCGGAATCCAGTCCCGGTTGAGCGTCCACACCGCGAAGTACGAGAGCATGCTGACCGCGGTGTCGAGCAGCGAGATGTCCACGTCGCGGCCCACGCCGGTGCGCTGCGCCTCGAAGAGCCCGACCATCAATCCGACCATCGCGGCGTAGCCTCCCGCGAAGTCGATCACCGAGACCCCGCACTTGCCGGGGGGGCCGTCCGGCTCGCCGGTCACCGACATGTAGCCGGCGTAGCCCTGCACCAGATAGTCGAAGGCCGGCTCGGCCGCCCGCGGTCCGGTCCGCCCGTAGCCGGTGAGCGAGCAGCAGACCACGCGCGGATTGATCGCCTTCAGCGCGTCGTAGGTGAGGCCGAGCTTGTCGGGCAGATCGCCGCGCGCGTTGTTGAAGACCGCGTCCGACACGCGCACCAGATCGTGGAACACCGCCTGGCCGTCGGGATGGCGGAGATTGAGCGAGACCGAGCGCTTGCCGCGATTGAACGACTGGAAGTAGGGCGAGTCCGCCTCGCCCTGGAACGGCGGCACGTAGCGCGCGCTGTCGCCGCCCACCCCGGGGTCTTCGATCTTGATCACGTCGGCCCCCAGGTCAGCCAGCATCTGGGTGCCGAAGGGCCCGGCCCCGAACTGGGAGACCGCGAGGATGCGCACCGAGTCGAGCGGAGGGCGGTTCATGTCAGTAGGGCAGGCGCCCCTCGCCGAGGGTCGCATGGTTCTTCCGGGGCACCAGGATCTTGCGGGTGTAGGAGCAGACGACATCCCCGCGCTGATTGAGCCCGTGCGTCTCGACGGTCACGATGCCGCGGTCGCCCTGCCGGGATTCGCGCAGCTCGAGCACCCGGCTCTTCGCGTAGAGGGTGTCGCCGATGAAGGTGGGCTTCTCGTGCTTGAGCGCGTTCACCTCCAGGTTCGCGATGGCCCGGCCCGAGATGTCGGCCACCGTCATCCCGATGACCACGCTGTAGACCAGCGGGCCCATCACCAGGCGCTGCTTGTGCTGGGTGTGGGTCGCCGCGTAGTGCGCGTCGGAGTGCAGCGGATGCTGATTCATGGTGAGCAGCGCGAACCAGGTGCAGTCCGCCTCGGTGATCGTCCGGCCGGGCCAGTGGGAGAATTCCTGGCCCACCGCGAACTCCTCGTAGTACCGGCCGTAGCCCATCGCTTCCGCCTACGGTCGCGCGTTCGACTCGAGCCAGCGCGCGGCCAGCCGTCGCCGCTCGGCGACCGGATCGCGCGGGCCCAGCAGCAGCGCGGCCGCGTCGCGGTAGTAGCGCTCGACCGGGAACTCGCTGGTGTAGCCGTAGCCGCCGTGGATGCGCATGGCGTCGAGGGTGACCGCGTAGGCGGTCTCGCTGGCCGCGAGCCGGGCCATCACCGCCCCCGCGTCGTCGCGCGAGTCCACGTCCAGGCGCTCGGCGGCCCGCGCGGTGAGCAGGCGTGCCGCGGTGATGCGGGTGGCCATCTCGGCCAGCTTGAGCTGCACCGCCTGGTGCTGGCAGATCGGCTGGCCGAACGTCGACCGCTGCTGCGAGTAGCGCAGGGCCGCCTCGAAGGCGGCCTGGGCCAGACCCACCGCGACCGCGGCCGCGCCCACGCTGGAGGCCGCTTCCAGCACGATCTCGCCGCCCTCGCGAAGCGCGGCCGAGGCGCGGAGCCGCGCGCCCACCAGCACGACGTCGGCGGACCCCAGCCCCCGAAGCCCGATGGTGTCCGACGCGAGGCCCACGGTCAGCCCGGCGTGGCCGGCCTCGACCATGAAGGCGCGCGTGCCGCCGCCCTCGAGCGCCGCGTTCACCAGGAACAGCTTGGCGCGGCTCGCGTTCGCCACCACCGGGGCCGCCCCGGTGAGCACCCACTCCTGGCCGGCGCGGCGCGCGCCGATCGAGGCGCCGACCACCGGCGCGGTCCATTGCTCGCCGCGGACCATCGCGGGCAGCCAGCGCTCGCGCGTCTCCCGCGAGCCGGTGCGCTCGACCGCGAGAGTCGCCGCGAGCTGGGCGGCGAGCCACGAGGCGAGCCCGGCCGAGCCGCGCGCGACCTCCTCGACGATCGTGACCGCGGTGAGCAGGGGCAGGCCGAGGCCGCCGTGCTCGGGGTCGGCGAGCGCGCCGAAGATGCCGAGCTCGGCGAGCTGCTCCACCAGCGGCGTCGCATCCCGCCGGCCCGCGTCGTGCTCGGCCGCCACCGGGACGACGTCCTTCTCGACCGACTGGCGGACCGCCAGCACGAGCTGCCGCGGCTCCTCGTCGAGACGGTCGCGCGAGGTGAGGGCGCCCGGCCGCTCGCCGTAGCGATCGAGCAGGTTCTTGCAGATGATGAGGCGTTGGATCTCGTTGGTGCCCTCACCGATGATCATCAGCGGCGCGTCGCGGTAGAGGCGCTCCACCAGGCCGGAGGCGAGCTGGGCCCGCACGCCCCCGACCTTCATGGCCTCGACCGCCACCTCCTGCGCGGACTCGGAGGCGTGCAGCTTGGCCATGCCCGCCTCGAGGTCGCAGCGCTCGCCGCGGTCCTTCATGGCGGCGGCCCAGTACGTGATGAGCCGCGCCGACTCCACCCGCATGGCGATGTCGGCCAGCGCGGGCGGCGGCTCGGGCAGGGCGGCGGCGGCGCGAATCGCCTCGTCGAGCCCGGCCTGGGCCACCCCGACCGCGCGCGCCGCGATGTTGATGCGGCCGGCCTCGAGCCCGGACATCACCTGCTTGAAGCCGCGGCCCTCCACGCCGCCCACCAGGTTCGCGGCTGGGCAGGGGAAGGCGTCGAAGACCAGCTCCGCGGTGTCCACGCCCTTGTAGCCGAGCTTGGCGATGGACTTGACGACCTGGGGCCCCGGCTCGCCCTTCTCGACGATGAAGCAGGACATGCCGCGATGGCGCGGGGAGGCCGACGGATCGGTCAGGGCCAGCAGCGCGAACGTGTTGCCCTCGCGGCCGTTGGTCACGAACATCTTGGAGCCGGAGATGAGATAGCGGTCCCCGTCGCGGCGGGCCACCGTGCGGATGGCCTGCACGTCCGAGCCGGCGTGCGGCTCGGTCAGGCAGAGCCCGCCGCGCGCCTGGCCGCTGGCGAAGCGGGGCAGCAGGCGCAGCCGCTGCTCGTCGGTGCCGTGGTGGAGCACGATCAGCGCGGCCATGGTGTGGCTGTTGATCACGCCGGCCAGCGACATGAAGCCGCGGCAGAGCTCCTCGATGACCCGCGCGTACGTGGTGACGTCGAGGCCGAGGCCGCCGTAGTCCGCCGGCACCAGCGCCCCGAAGAGGCCGAGCCGCTTCATCCGGTCGACGAGGGTCTGCGGGTAGCGGTCGGCATGCTCGAGCGCGGCGGCGGCCGGCATGACGTCGTGCTGGACGAACTCGCGGACGGCGGCCACGATGGCGGGGACGCGCTGGGCGGTGCGTGAACTCACGAAAACCTCACGGTCGGCGATCGGCTGCTGCGAGGAGACTAGCAAAGCCCGTGGGGGCGTTGCAACCGTGAGCGCGGCGGCGGCCGTGGCTTTCTTGGCGAGCGTCGCCGGGGACCGGTATGCTGAGGCCAATGACCTTCACGGTGGCCAGCTACAACATCCACAAGTGCGCCGGGCTCGATCGGCGGGTGGACCTGGACCGCATCGCGGACGTCCTGCGCGAGATCAACGCGGACCTGGTCGGCCTCCAGGAGGTGTACCGGCCCCAGGCGCACGCGCTCGCCGAGCGTCTGGGCGTCCAGGTGGCGATGGGGCCGACCCGGGAGCGCGACGGCCTCGCCTACGGCAACGCGGTGCTGACCCGGCTCGCCGTGCGGGGCAGCCGCATCTTCGATCTCTCGCAGCCGGACCGCGAGCCGCGCGGCGGCATCCGGCTGGACCTCGAACTGCCCCACGGGGCGGATCGGCCCCTGCACCTGTTCAACGTGCACTTCGGGCTGAAGATCCGCGAGCGCGCCTCGCAGGTCCGCATGCTCGTGCGCGAGCACATCCTGCACGACGAGCTGACCGGGCCTCGGGTGGTGGTGGGCGACCTCAACGAGTGGTTCTGGTTCCCGGGCGCGGTCGGGCGGACGCTTCGGCGCGAGCTGCACGGCCCGCGCATCCGCCGCACGCATCCTGCCCCGCTCCCGCTCTTTCCCCTGGATCGCATCTACTGGGATCGCGGGCTCGACGCCGACGGGTTCCGCGTGCACCGCAGCCGTCTGGCCCGCGTGGCTTCGGATCACCTGCCGGTGGTGGCGCGCCTGCGTTTGGCGCCGGCCTGACCCCCCATCGAGGCACCATGGCCGAGGACGATCGACTCCTGCACGCCGCCCAGCGGCTGGCCACCGCCGAGGCCGAGCCTGCCGATGCGGAGGCGCTGCGTGAGGCGCATCCCGCCGACGTCGCCCACGTGCTGCAGCACCTGGATCCGGGCGAGCGCCCGGCGCTGTTCCGGTCCCTCGGCCTCGAGCGGGCCGGCGACGTGCTGTCCGAGCTCGACGACCACACGCTGCTCGAGCTGATCCGGGGACTCGACGACCTCGAGCTGTCCCGCATCCTCGATCAGATGCCGGCCGAGCACGCGGCCGATGTGGTGGACGAGCTGCCCACCGAGCAGGCCGAGAAGATCCTCGACCTCATGGAGGAGGAGAAGTCCGAGGAGGTCCAGGGCATCCTCGAGCATCCCGACGAGTCGGCCGGGCGGCACATGTCGCCCGACTTCCTGGCCCTGCCCGAGACCGCCACCGTCGAGACCGCGATCCAGCACATCCGCCGCTCCATGAGCGAAGAGCACGCCTTCGAGCTGTACGTGGTGGACGACCACGAGCACCTCGTGGGCCGGGTGCCGCTGCGGCGGCTCCTGGTCGCGGATCCCCGGACCCCCCTCGCCGCGCTGCTGGATCACGAGCTGGTCAGCGTGCGTCCGGAGACGGATCGCGAAGAGGTCGCCCGGCTCGTGGCCAAGTACGCACTGGTGAGCGTGCCGGTGGTCGACGAGCAGAACCGCCTGCTCGGCGCCATCTCGCAGGACGACGTCATCGACATCGTGCAGGCGGAGGCGTCCGAGGACATCTTCCGGCTGGCCGGCTCGGACGCGGCCGAGCTGGAGCGCCGCACGCCCTACGAGATCGCGCTGCTGCGCCTGCCGTGGGTGCTGACCACGCTGCTCATCGAGCTGTTCGCGGGGTGGGTCATCCACGCGTTCGATCGCACGCTGGCCCAGGTCATCCTGCTCGCGTCGTTCATCCCGGTGATCCAGGCCATCTCGGGCAACACCGGCCTGCAGGCGGTGACCATGGTGGTGCGCGGCCTCGCCACCGGCCAGGTCCAGCTGTCGCGCTGGTGGGAGCCGCTGCGACGGCAGGCCCAGACCTCGAGCATCCTGGGCGTGGTGTGCGCGGTGGTGGTCGGCACCATCGGGCTCCTCTGGCACTCGCCCGCCTTCGGGCTCGTGGTCGCGGTGTCGATGTTCATCTCGGTGAATCTGTCGGGGCTGGCCGGCACGCTGATCCCGATGCTCTCGAAGCGCCTCGGCTTCGATCCCGCGCTCACCGCCGGCCCCTTCGAGACCGCGCTGCAGGACGTGCTCGGCGTGACCATCTTCCTCTCGCTGGCCACCGCGCTGCTGCACTGGCTCACGTGATCGCGCGCCCCGACGCTTTGTTGACGAACGGTGCCGTGCTTGGTCCCTCGGCTGCCCGGCCAATCTTGCGTCCCGGAGGATCCGGCCCATGATATCGGCCATTTGTCAGACGCTCGCCGGTGGCAAGCGCCTTGCTGCCCTAGTGCCCCGTGATGGAACACGAGCGTGCGCTGCCGGAGGAGAGGGAGCCGATCGCGGTGCCGAGCGTGGCCGGCTCGGCCCGGGCCGCCGCGGAGGCGACGGCGACGCGGCTGCCCTCGCGGGCGCTCGTGGTGGACGATTCGCTGGTGGTGGCCGACGTGGTGACCGCGCTGCTCCGCCGCACCGGGTGGACGGTGGACGTGGCGACCAGCGTGGACCGGGCGCTCGAGCACGTGCACGGAGTGCCCTACGATCTGGTGGTCTGCGACGTGTGCATGCCGGACGGCGGGGGCCCGGCGGTGTACTACGCGACGATCGCGCGGCGGCCGGATCTGGCCGGTCGCTTCCTGTTCATCACCGGCAACGTGGACGATCCGGGGCCGTGGCGGTTTCTCGCCAAGATCCGCGCCCACGTGCTGGAGAAGCCCTTCACGGGGCGCGCCCTTCGCAGCGCCCTGATCAAGGTCATCGCCTGACCGGCCGGCTCGCCGCGGCGCTCCTGCTGCTCCTCGCGCTCGCCGGGCCCGCCGGGGCGGGCGCTCCCACCGATCAGCTGAAGGCCCACACCGACCGTGTCGTCCGCGTGCTCGAGGATCCCGCGCTGGATCAGGGCCAGCGCAAGGCCGAGATCCGCGCGGTCGCGCTCGCGGCCTTCGACGTCGCGGAAGCGGCGCGCCGGGCGCTGGGTCCGCACTGGAGCAAGCGCACCCCGGCGGAGCGCGAGGAGTTCGTCGGCATCTTCCAGGGGCTGCTGGAGCGCGGCTATCTGTCGCGCATCGGCGAGTACGGCGGCGAGCGCGTGCAGTACGTGGGCGAGCGCATCGACGGCGACTACGGCGTGGTGCGGGCCCAGATCGTCACCGCCAAGGGCACCCAGGTCCCGGTGGAGGCGCGGGTCCTTCGACGGGGCGACCGCTGGCTCATGTACGACGTGCTGATCGAAAACGTGAGCCTGATCGCGAGCTATCGCTCCCAGTTCGACCGCGTCATCCGGACCTCGTCGTACGAGGATCTGGTGCAGCGGCTCAAGGCGCGCGGCACGCCCTAGCGCAGCCGGCCCTGCGCCCCGGCGAGCTGGGCGCACGCGAGCAGCAGCGCGTTGGCGCCGTGCTCGATGTCGTCGAGTGCGGTGAACTCCTCCTCGCAGTGGCTGCGGCCCGCGCGCGAGGGCACGAAGATCATCCCGGTGGGCGCGATCGCCGCCATGTACTGGGCGTCGTGGCCGGCCCCGGAGAGGATGCGACGGTGGCCGCAGCCGAGGGTGACCGCCGCCGCCTCCACCGCGTCGACGACCTCGCGGTCGAAGCGGGTGCGCGGGACGCGCCAGTAGTGCTCGACCTCGGCGCGCACGCCCTCGCGCTTGGCCGCGGCGCGCACCACCCGGTCCAGCATGGAGAGGGCGCGGTCGATGGTGGATTCGGCCGGGTCACGGAGGTCCACCGAGAAGCCCACCCGGCCGGGAATCGCGTTGGGAATGTTGGGCGTCACGTCGAGCCGTCCCACCGTGGCCACCAGGTTGCCGCCGATCTTCCGGGCGATGCCCCGCACCCCGCCCACCACCTCGGCGGCGGCCACCAGCGCGTCGTGGCGGATGCGCATCGGGGTCGGGCCCGCGTGGTCCTGCACGCCGTGGAAGGTGATCCGCGACCACGAGATCGCCACGATGCCCTCGACGACTCCGAGGGGGATCTGCTCCTCCTCGAGGATTGGGCCCTGCTCGATGTGCAGCTCGAGGTACGCGCGCATCGGGCGGGGCACGCAGGGCTCGGCGCCCAGGTAGCCGATCCGCTCCAGCTCGTCCACCAGACGCCGCCCGTCGCGGTCGCGCGCGTTGTAGGCGTCCTCCAGGGGGATCTTTCCCGCCATGACCCCGGAGGCGATCATCGCGGGCTGGAAGCGCGCGCCTTCCTCGTTGGTGAAGACGATCATGCCGACCGGATGCCGGGTGCGGGCCCGCGCGTCGATCAGGGTGCGAATCGTCTCGAGCGCGCACAGCACGCCGAGCTGGCCGTCGTACTTGCCGCCGCTCGGCACCGAGTCCGCGTGGGAGCCCATGAAGACGGGGGGCAGGGACTCGGTGCCCGGGCGGACGCCGAAGATGTTGCCCATCTGATCGACGGTGACGGTGAGGCCGGCCTGCTTCATCCAGCCGACCAGCAGATCGCGGCCGCGCCGATCGTCGTCGGTCAGGGCCACCCGGTCGAGGCCTCCGCGCGCGGTCTCCCCGATCTTGCCGAGGGCGTCCATGCTCCCGGCGAGGCGGGCTCGATTGATCCTCATGGCTCCCCTCTCATGGGTTACTGGTCCGGCACGCGACACACTTCATGGACGCGGCGCCTCCCTTCGACCGCGAGCCTCGCGCACGCGGTCGCCGGGTGTCAAGGCGTCGCGGCCGCGCGTGCTAGACTGGCCCGCGTCATGCCGTCCGATCCGCCTCCGCGCGTTCTCACTCCCGAGACGATCCGCTTCTGTCCCCTCTGCGGCGCCCGGCTCGAGCGGCGCCCGGTCGGACCCGACCGGCGACCCGAGATGGTGTGCGGGGGCTGCGAGTTCGTCTATTACCTGGACCAGAAGGTGGTGGCCGGCACCATCCCGCTCGTCGACGGTCGCCTCCTGCTCACCCGCCGGGCCATCGAGCCGTCGCGGGGGAAGTGGACGTTCCCCGGTGGCTACGTGGACTGGGGCGAGACGGTGGACGCGGCCGCCCTGCGCGAGACCTGGGAGGAGACGGGCCTCACGGTGGCCCTGGGCGCCCTGGTCGGCGTCTACTCCTACGCGGCGACGCCGGTGGTCATCGTGGTCTACACGGCGGAGGTGCTGAGCGGCACGCTCACCCTCTGCCACGAGAACGATCGGCTGGAGTGGGTCGCGCCCGCCGACATCCCGTGGACGGAACTGGCCTTCCCGTCCACGCAGGCGGCGCTGCGCGATTTCCTCGCGCGGCTCGGCAACGGAGATCACGCGGCGCGCGGCGCGCTACCCGCGTGAGGTGACCGCGCCGCGCGCCTCGCCCCACCCGGTCCGGCTCGCCATCAGCGCGGTCCCCGCGCTCCCTTGGCGGCGGCGCGCTCGAGAAAGCGCGCGAGATCCGGCACCACGAAGCGCTCGTGCCGGCCCTCGGCGATCCTGTCCACCTCGTCCCACGCCTCGACCTCGAAGAGGCAGCGCCGGCCGTCGGTCTCGATCAGCACCGCCTTCGCGCGCACCGTCATGCCGAGCGGGGTCGCGGCCAGGTGACGCATGTCGACGCGGGTGCCCACGGTGGCGCCGCCCGGCGGGAGGTGCGGCACCATCACCGCGTGGGCCGCGTTCTCCAGCAGGGTGAGCACGAAGGGCGTCGCGAATACGGTGACGCCGCGATTGCCGAGCACGTCGGCGGTCAGCTCTCGGGTCACCACCTGCTGCACCTCGGCGGTCTGGCCCGGCTGGAGCGGCATGGTGGCTCCTCTTCTACCCCGTTTGCCGGCACAAATCAACGACTCGGGAAGAGGAGCATCTGCGTGCCGAAGAGCAACAGCAGCACCTCGATGAGTCGCACGAACGTCCGCTCGCTCATGCGATCGAGGAGGCGGCGGCCCGCGAACGCGCCGACGATCATCACCACCCCGAGGAAGAGCCCGACGGCCACGGTCTGGGCGCCCATCAGCTCGTTCCGGCGGAAGACGACGAGCCGCAGCGCGAAGGTGCCCACCGTGCAGAGCGCGTCGGTGGCGACGTAGGCGCCGCGGCGCAACCCGTAGCCCAGGAAGAACGGGCTGATGATCGGTCCGGTGGCACCCACCAGCGCGGACAGCAGGCCGAACGCGCCGCCCACGATCGGGAAGTGGCGGAGCTTCACCGACGTCCCGCGGACCAGCAGCCAACGGCGGAACGGGACGGCCAGGAGAAGAAACGCCCCGAGGACGCGGCTGATCGTGGCTCCGGGCGCGCGCGAGAAGAGCGTCGCGCCCACGACGGTCATCGGGAGCGAGCCGGCCAGGAACGCGGCGACCACGTGCCCCTGGACCTCGGTCCGGCTGAACCACGCGCGCGCCCCATTGCCGATGAGCATGGCCACCGTGAGGATCGGCACCGCCGCCTTGATGCCGAGGGTCCACGCGATGATCGGCACCATGATGACGCCGGTGCCGAAGCCGGCGACGCCGCCCACCGTGGACGCCACGAGCGCGGCGGCCCCGAGGACCAGCCAGCCGAGCGCGTCGGGCATGGCCCGGTAGTATACGCGGCCGCGCCGGTCGCACGTATACTTGCCGAATGCCCGTCCTCCTGGCGGCGCTCGGCGCGCTGCTCATGTCGCTCGACTCGGCGATCAACATCGTGCTTCCCGCGATGGCCGAGGCCTTCGGCGTGGCGCCGGCCGCGATCCGGTGGGTGATCATCTGCTACGTCCTGACCTACGCGCTCACCGCGTTCGCGGCGGGCCTGCTCGCCGATCGGCTCGGGCCGGGCCCGGTGTTCTCGGCGGGACTGTGGATCTGCGGCTTCGCGTTCCTGGGCTACCTGGCCGCGCATTCCTACACGATGGTGCTGCTGCTGCGGGTGCTGCAGGGGCTGGGCGGCGGGCTCGTCTACGGCACCGCGCCCGCGCTGGTCACGCTCTCGCTGCCGCGCGAGCGGCACGGCCGCGGCCTCGGTGTCATGAGCCTGGGGCTCGGGGTGGGGCTCGGCGTCGGCCCGATGCTGGGCGGCGTCCTGCTCGACGCGTTCGGGTGGTCGTCCACCTTCCTGTTCCGCGCGCCGCTCTTCATGGCCGCGGCGGTGCTCGCGCAGACGCGGCTTCGCGCCCTCGGGGGCGCGCCGGCGCTCCCGCGGCGCATCGAGCTGGCCGACGTGCTGAGGGTCCCCGTGCTGCGCTCGGCGGCGCTCGCCTTCCTCTCGAACCACGCCCAGTTCTCGGTCTGGCTGCTCGTGCCGTTCTACCTGGTGGGGCCGCTGGCGCTGTCGCCGACCGTCGGGGGCCTCGTGTTCACCCTCACGCCGCTCGCCAACGCGCTGGCCGCGCCGGTGGGGGGCGCGGCCACCGATCGCATCGGGCCGCGCGTGCCGCTCGTGGTGGGGCTGGCGCTGGAGCTGGCGGGCCTGCTCGCCATCGCCCGCATGACCGAGCACACGCCGCTGGCCCTCGTCGGTGTCGCGATGGCCCTGGTCGGCGTGGGGGTCGGTCTCTTCCAGGTGCCGAACCTGGCCCAGATGATGACCGCATTCCCCCAGGCGCAGCAGGGTGCGGCGGGCGGCCTGGCCTTTTTCGGCCGCACGCTCGGCAGCGCGGTCGGCGTGCAGGTGACCGCGGCGCTCTTCGACGCGCGGGTCTCGCGCGACGGCTTCCTCCCCGCCTTCCACGTGGCCTTCCTCGCCGCCGCCGCGGTCTGCGCGCTGGGGGTACTGCTCGCGCTGCTGCCCGGCGCGGCGGCGAGGGCCTCGAGCCGGCGTGGCGGCGGCTGACCGCGGGGCCGGCCCTACGGCTTGGGGATGCGGAGGGTCTTGCTGATCATCAGGCTGCCCGAGACGACGAACAGCAGCGTGACGAGGTGGAAGCGCAGACCGGCGATCGTCACCGGATAGAGGTCGCCGTGATGGAACGCCAGCATCAGCAGGCCCAGCGGCACCACGCTGGTCGGGATCGGCGTGCCCTCGAAGTAGGTGACCTTGCCCGCTTCGCGCGAGAGGTCGCCGGCGGTGATGTTGTAGCGGGCGAGGCGGCTCAGCCCGCAGCCCACGAAGTACATCAGGGCGAGCTGGTCGAGCGGGCGATCGAGTCCGGCCGCGAAGGCGATGGCCGCGGGCGCGACGCCGAACGAGATGACGTCGGCCAGCGAGTCCAGCTCGCGTCCCATCTCGGAGGCCTGGTGGCGCCAGCGCGCGATCCGCCCGTCGAGGACGTCCATCACCAGGGCCAGCGGCACCAGAAGCGCGGCGAGATAGAGGTTCCGGCGATTCTGGGTGGCCAGGAACGTCATGGCCTGGAACACCGCGGCCACGCCGCAAAACCCGTTGGCGATCGTGAAGAGGTCGGCCAGGTGGAAGCCGCGCAGCAGCGAGAAGTGCCGGCGTCGCGCGCGCTCGTCCATGCTAGCGCTCCCCGGCGTCGCGCGGGTCGGCGCCGAGCACGTAGGCGGCGAACAGCTCGTCCAGCGCCCGCGCCGGATCTTCCGCGAGACCCGCGTGGACCGGCGACGACTGCAGCACGTCGGAGCGCGGCGCGGTGAGCCAGTGGAAGCGCTCCGAGGGCGGGGCCAGCGCCACCGGCCCCGCCGCGGGATCCCCGGCGGCCACCGCGCAGCAGGAGCGCAGATAGCGCGCGAGCAGCTCGTGATCGACGTCGGGCACCCGCGCGGCGAGCTCGGCCGGGTCGCTGAGGGTGCGCATGCCGAGATAGCCGGCGGTGCGCGCGTGCACGACCACCCCGACCGGCACGAAGGCCCCGAGGTGCACGTGGGGCACCGCGCGGAGCACCGCGAAGTCGTAGGCGATCCGTCCGTCGTCGGTCATCGGAGCCTCGGGGCTCACCGCCGCGCCGAGAGCGGGCGCGGCGGCTCGCGTCGCAGGTGCTCGCGCGCCCGCCCCGCCTCGGCCACGAAGTCGCGGGGCGCGCGCAGGCGGGTCAGGAGGTAGTCACGGTACCGGGCGCGGGCGGCCGCCGCGGTGGTGAACTCGCGACAGCTCACCGGGTCGGTGAAGAGCTCGTCGGGCACCTCCGCGAGCACCGAGGCGATGACGTCGACGTCGAGGTGGGCCGCCAGCGCGGCGTCGATCGCGGCCAGGTCGCCCGCTCGGTCGAGCAGCACGTGCTCGCGAATGCGCGCGAACGGCGTGCGGGTGCGCGCCTCGTCCACCGAGGCCCAGTCGTGGTGGGCGTAGAGCGCGCCGCCGTGATCGATGAGCCACGGCCGGCGCTGCCACACGAGCAGGTTCGGATTGCGGTGGGTCCGATCCGGATTCGTGACGAAGGCGTCGAGCCACACCAGTCGCGTGGCCAGGTCGACCGGGATCAGGTCTCCCGCCGCGCTCGCGTCGAAGTTGAAGGCCGAGTCCAGATAGCGGAGCCCCACGTTGACCCCATGGCTCCCCCGCAGGATGTCCTGGATCTCGGGGTCGGGCTCGCTCCGGCCGAAGGCGGCGGCCAGCTCGATGATCGCGAGGCCGGGCACCGGCAGGTCGAGCGCTTGCGCGAGCCGCCCCACGATCAGCTCGGCGATGAGGGCCTTCGCGCCTTGACCGGCGCCCCGGAACTTGACCACGAAGAGGCCGCCGCCGTCGGTGTCGACCACCGCGGGGAGCGAGCCGCCCTCCCGGAGGGGCTGCACGTAGCGAGTCGCCGCGTGGCGGAGGAGCGGGGGTCGTGTCGGCATGATCGCCAGGACTGTACTACACGGGCCCGGGGGCCCGGAGTATCATGCTCGTCATGGAAATCCTCGATCCGGTCGGCTCCACCACCGCGGCGCCCCGCGCGCTCGCGCCGCGTCCGGGCTCGTTGCAGGACGCGGTGATCGGCGTCCTCGACAACTCCAAGCCCAACGCGCGCGTCCTGCTGGAGGGAGTGGCCCGCGCGCTCGCCGAGAAGGTCGGCGCGCGCGACGTGCGGGTCTGGCGCAAGCCCGGCGCCTCCAACGGGGCGACGGCCGCGGTGCTCGACGAGATGGCGGCGCAGTGCGGGGCCGCGCTGACCGCCTCCGCGGACTGAGGGTCGTGCACGTCGTGGAGTATCCACGACGCCACCGAGCTGGAAGGGCGGGGCCTCGCCACCGTCGTCCTGGGTACGCACGAGTTCCGTCCGCTCGCGCTCGCCGAGGCGCGCGCCAAGGGCCTGCCCGATCTCGGCATCGTCACGGTGCCGCACCCGATCGGCGGAGTCGCCGAGTCCCTCGTCGCGGGCAAGGCGCTGGCCGCGGTGGGCGACGTGCTGTCGGCGCTCACCCGGGCCGCGACGGGTCGCGTCGACTCTCGCCCGGCGGAGGGCGACCCACGATCGCACCGGGCGCCCGACGATCTGCTCGAGTTCCAGTCGTTCATGATGGAGCGGGGCTGGGGCGACGGCCTGCCGCTGATCCCGGCCACGGCGGAGCGCGTCGCGGCCATGCTCGCGGCCAGCCGCCGGCCCGCCGGTGATGTCGTCGCGGTGCTGCCGCCGCGTCTGGGCTGCGCCACCGTCGAGCGGGTGGCGATCAATGCGGTGCTCGCGGGCGCGCTGCCCGAGCACCTGCCGGTGATCCTGGCCGCGGTGGACGCGGTCGGGCAGGCCGCGTTCAACCTGCAGGCGGTGCAGACCACCACGCATCCCTGCTCGCCGCTCATCATCGTCAACGGGCCGATCGCCGGGCGCCTCGGGATCAACGGGGCGGGCAACGCGCTCGGACAGGGCCATCGCGCCAACGCGGTGATCGGGCGTGCGCTGCGCCTGGCGCTGCAGAACGTGGGCGGCGCGCGACCGGGCCACGAGGATCGCGCGACCCACGGGCACCCCGGCAAGTACAGCTACTGCGTGGCCGAGAACGAGGCGGCCTCGCCGTGGGCCCCGCTCTCGGTGGACCGCGGCTTCGCGCCGGACGTGAGCACGGTCACGGTGTGCGGCTCGGAGGCGCCCCACAACATCAACGATCACGGCTCGTCCACGCCGGACGGCATCCTCACCACGGTGGCGGGTACCGCGGCGGTGGTCGGCTCGAACAACATCTACCTGGGCGGCGAGCCGCTGGTGATCCTGGGGCCGGAGCACGCGGCGACGGTGGCGGGCGGCGGATGGAGCAAGGATGACTTCAAGCGCGCGCTGTGGGAGCGGGCGCAGGTGCCGCTCTCGCGCTTCGATCCTTCGAACATCGAGCGTTTCGCGGTGATCCACCCCGCCGGGTTCAAGGATCGACCGCCGGAGACTCGCGCGCCCATCGCGCGACAGTGGTCGGACATCATGATCGTGGTGGCGGGCGGCGCGGGAAAGCACTCGGTGCTCGTGCCGACCTTCGGGGCCACTCGCTCGGTCACCCGGCGCATCGAGGCCTGACGGTGCGAGCGCACGCGGTCGTGGCCTTGGTCCTGCTGCTGACCGCGGCGCCGGCCGGCGCCGACATGACGCCGGCGCCGCCCCGCGACCAGATGCCGCCCGCGCCGTCGGCGGAGGAGGAATACCGCCGCGGCGTGGCGGCCACCCGGGCGAAGGAGTGGAGTGTGGCGGGCGCCGCGTTCGGCCGAGCGGTCGAGATGAGGCCGAGCTACCCCGAGGCCTGGAACGGGCTCGGCTACGCGCTGCGCCAGCAGGGCAAGTACCCGGAGTCGCTCCGAGCCTACGACGAGGCGCTGCGACTGCGGCCAGAGTATCCGGAGGCGCTCGAATACCTCGGCGAGGCCTACGTGAAGATGGGTCGCCTCGACGACGCCCGCCGCGTGGTCGACCGGCTCCGGCCGCTGGACGCCGCGCGCGCCCGCGAGCTCGACGAGGTCATCGCGAAGGGGAAGTGACCGAGTAGAGCCGCGCGAAGTACTCCTGGACCATCCGGTCCGAGGAGAAGCGCTCGGTGGCCATGCGGATCGACGCGCGCATCATCTGGACCCACCGGTCCGGATCCGCAAAGGCGGGCAGGACCTCGCGCTCCAGCGTCTCGTAGAGCGAGCGCAGATCGCGCAGGTCGGGATCGCCCCCGACGGTGCCGTCGCCGATCGCCCAGCCGGTGACGCCGGGCTCGCAGCCCTCCGGCCACCAGCCGTCCAGCACCGAGAGGTTGAGCGTGCCGTTCATGGCCGCCTTCATGCCCGACGTGCCGCTGGCCTCCATGGGCCGGCGCGGGGTGTTCAGCCAGACGTCGCAGCCGCGGGTGAGCAGGCGACCGAGCCCCATGTCGTAGTTCTCGAGGAAGGCCACGCTCTCCGGCCAGCGCTTGAGCGCGTTGACCAGCCGGGCGATGACCGCCTTGCCTTCATGATCGGCCGGGTGGGCCTTGCCCGAGAACAGCAGCTGCACCCGGTGACCGCGGACGAGCGCGGCGAAGCGCTCCGCATCGCGCAGCAGCAGATCGGGCCGCTTGTAGGTGGCGGAGCGGCGGGCGAAGCCGATGGTCAACGCGGCCGGATCGAGCCGCACGCCGGTGCGCGTGCGCACCTCGGCGAGCAGCTCGCCCTTCAGCGCGCGCTTGGCCGTCTGCAGCCGCTCGTCGCTGCCGTGCGCGGCGGGGATGCGCGCGTCCTGCCAGGTGGGGACGTGGACCCCGTTGGTGATCGCGATGATCGGGGCCGCGTCCTTCACGTGCGCCCACATCGCCCGGGCGGTCTCGCCGTGCAGCTGCGCCACCGCGTTGGCGATGTGGGCCAGCCGCAGGCCGGCCACCGTCATGTTGAACGGATCGCCCCCGATCTCGGCCAGCTCGCTGGCCACCAGCTCGCAGCCGGCGCCGAGCCGCCGTAGCTCGGCGAGGGAGTGCACCTCGTTGCCCGCGGGCACCGGGGTGTGGGTGGTGAACACGATCGACTCCCGGGCGACCTGCCACGCCTCGTGGAAGCCCAGGCCGGCCTCCATGCGATCGGCGATCATCTCGATGCCCGCGAAGACCGCGTGGCCCTCGTTGAAGTGGTAGCGCTCGACCGGCAGGTGCAGCGCGCGCAGCGCGCGCACGCCGCCGATGCCGAGCAGCATCTCCTGGGCCACACGGCAATCGGGACGCGGGTCGTAGAGGCGCCGCGTGATCCAGAGGTCTCGCGGATCGGTGGGCTCGAGCAGATAGAGCGGGGCGATGGCGTAGCGGCCGACGCGCCACACGCGACAGGCCACCTCGCGGCTGGCCACTCGCACGCGCACCCGCGCGCCGGTATCGGTCAGCGCGTCCGGCTTCTGATCGCGCCACTCGTCGTAGGGATAGCCGTCGGCGCCGATGTGCTGCGAGGTGTAGCCCTGGCCCCAGCGCAGGCCGACGCCGACCACCGGCAGGCCCAGATCGCCCGCCGACTTCATGAAGTCGCCCGCGAGGACGCCGAGCCCGCCCGCGTAGGAGTACAGCTCCTCGTGGAGGCCGTACTCCATCGAGAAGTAGGCGACGAGCGGCGGATGGCCCGCGGTCACGAGGCGGAAATCGGCGGCGGCGAGGTCTCGGCGGGACTCATCAACCCGAGCATAGGGCATCGCGGCGGCAACGCAAAGCCCGCCCCGCTGCGGTCAGGGCTTGGGACGCCAGGGGCGCGTGATCAGCCGCGCGCCGCGCTGCCAGCTCACGTACGCCCACGCCCACTGGAACAGCACGAGGAATCGATTGCGGAAGCCGATGAGGAACATGATGTGGACGAAGAGCCAGGCGAGCCAGGCGGGCAGGCCGGAGAGACGGAGCGGCCCGATCACCGCCACCGCGGCGGCGCGACCGATGGTGGCCATGGTGCCCTTGTCCCGATAGTGGAACGGCTGCGTCGGCTCGCCGGCGAGGCGGTGCAGCACGTTCGCGGCCACCCGCCGTCCCTGCTGGATCGCGACGGGCGCCAGTCCGGGCAGGGGCTGGCCGTGCTCGTCCGGGAGCGTCGCCATGTCGCCGATGGCGAACGCCTCGGGATGCCCGGGGATCGACAGATCGCGCTCGACCTGCACGCGACCGGCGCGATCGAGGGGCACGCCGAGCGAGCGGGTGAGGGGAGACGCGGCCACGCCGGCGGCCCACAGCACGGTGCGGGCGCGGATCGGCTCGCCCCCGAGCCATACCGCGTCGGGGGTCACCCGCGTGACCATGGCGCCGGTCCGCACCTCCACGCCGATGCGGGTGAGGGCCTCCTCCGCGCGCTCGGATAGCGGCTCCGGGAAGCTGGCCAGGATGCGCGGCCCGCCCTCGAGGAGGATGATGCGCGCCCGCGTTGGATCGATCACCCGGAAATCGCGGGCGATCGTCTCCCGAGAAATCTCCGCGAGCGCCCCGGCCAGCTCCACCCCGGTGGGGCCGCCCCCGACCACCACCGAGGTGAGCAGGGCGCCTTGCTCGGCGGCGTCGCCCTCTCGCTCGGCCAGCTCGTAGGCCAGCAGCACGCGCCGGCGGATCTCGAGCGCGTCCTCGAGGGTCTTGAGGCTCGGCGCCAGCGGCTCCCAGTCGTCGTGCCCGAAGTAGGAGTGCCCGGCGCCGGCGGCCAGCACGAGGGCGTCGTAGCGCATCTCCCCCTCGTCCAGGCTCAGGCGACGATCGGCCAGATCGACCGACTGCACCTCGGCCAGCAGCACCGTGATGTTGGCGGCCTTCCTCAAGACTGCGCGGAGCGGCGACGCGATGTCGGAGGGATTCAGCGCCGCGGTGGCGACCTGGTAGAGGAGGGGCTGGAAGAGATGGTGATTGCGCCGGTCAAGCAGGGTAACGCGCACCCGACGGCGCGCCAGCCCCCAGGCCGCGTACAGGCCGCCGAAGCCGCCGCCCACGATGACCACGTGCGGCCGGTCGTTCATGTCTTCATCTTCCGGCCGCGGCCGGGACGTTTCAAGCGCCCGGGGCGATGCTTGACAGGGCCGGATCTTCGCCCTACGTTGAGGCCCATGCGTCCGGTGTCCGGGAACGCGGCGCCGAGGCCGGTCCGCGTCGCGATCATTCTCGCCACGCGAAGGAGCCGCTCATGACCGCTCGCATCAGCTCCCAGCGCTATGCCGTCGACGACTTCACGCAGGCCCTCGACCTCTGCTACCGGCGGGGCTGGACCGACGGGCTGCCGGTCGTGCCGCCCACCGAGCCGGCGGTGCGCGCGATGCTCGACGCGGCCGCCCTCGAGCCCGACACCCAGATCGCGTTCGTCACCAACCGGCAGGTGGCGATCAGCGCCGAGAAGGTCGCGATCAACGCGGTGATGGCCGGCTGCCTGCCCGAGCACATGCCGGTGGTGGTCGCGGCCATCGAGGGCATCGCCGATCCGCGCTGGGGCTATCACGGCCCCGCGACGTCCACCGGCAGCGCCGCGGTCCTCATGATCGTCAACGGGCCCATCGCCAAGCGGCTCGACTTCAATTCGGGTGACAATCTGTTCTCCCCCGGCTGGCGATCCAACGCCACGGTCGGCCGCGCGGTGCGACTGGTGATGCGCAACGTGATCGGGACGCTGCCGGGCCGTCTCGACCGGGGCACCTTCGGTCATCCGGGCCGTTACACCTACGTGATGGCGGAGAACGAGGCGGAGAGTCCGTGGACGCCGCTGCACGTGGAGCGCGTCGGCTGCCGCCCCACCGACAGCGCGGTCACCGTGATGGCCGCGCTGGCCCCGATCCAGTTCTACAATCAGCTGTCGAGCACCGCGGCGGGGGTGCTGGGCACTCTCTGCGACACCATGCGCTATCCCGGCCAGATCGGGCAGCCCAACTACTGCGTGGTGCTGGCCGGTGAGCACATGCGCACCATCGCGGCCGACAACTGGTCCAAGGCCGATATCCGGAAGTTCATCTTCGAGAACACCACGAACACGATCGCTCACTTCAAGCGGACGGCGCGCATGCCGGGAGCGGTGAAGGCGGGGGACGAGACCGCGACCCGGCCCCTCGTGCAATCGCCGGACGATCTATTGGTAGTCGCGGCGGGTGGACGGGCCGGGTCGTTCTCGTGCTACATCCCGGGCTGGGCCAGCCGCACCTCGTCGGAGGCAGTCACGGTGGTCATCAAGGAAAGGAGCGCATGATGGCGGGCTTCGAGATCCTCGACCCCACGGTCGAGCCGCGGCGTCAGCCGCTCACGTACGTGCCGCGGCCGGATTCGCTGAAGGGCAAGCGGATCGGGCTGGTGGAGAACACGAAGTTCAACTCGGACAAGCTGCTGCACAAGATCGGCGACATCCTGAAGACCGAGTACGGGGCCGCCGAGACCCGGATGTGGCGCAAGCACAACGCGGGCGTTCCCGCGCACCAGGAGATCCTCGACGACGCCACCCGGAGCGTGGACGTCGTCGTCGCCGGCATCGGAGACTGAGGGTCCTGCTCGTCGGGCAGTGTGCTCGACGGAATCGTGTTCGAGAAGGTCGGCATTCCCGCCGCGTCCATCGTGACCGACGTGTTCGAGGGAACCGGCCACGCCATGGCCCAGTCGTGGGGCGTGCCGGAGTACAAGTTCCTGTCCATGCCGCATCCGATCGCCAACCTGACCGACGCCGAGCTGGACGCGCGGGCCCGCACCATCGCCCCCGCCATCGTCCAACTACTGCTCAAAGGCCAGGAAAGCTCCTAACGACAACGGGTGTCCGCCACTGTGGGGGAGTGCGGGGGCCATTTCGGGGCCCCCGCATTGAACAGAGCCGTGAAGAGGTGAACGGGTGTCCGCCACTGTGGGGAGTGCGGGGGCCATCTCGGGCCCCCCGCATTGAATGGAGCCGTGAAGAGGTGAACGGGTGTCCGCCGCTGTGGGGGAGTGCGGGGGCCATCTCGGGGCCCCCGCATTGAACAGAGCCTTACAGAAGTAAACGGTTGTCCGCCAACCGAGCCGTACAGGACTAGACGGTCGCCGAGAAATGCCCGCCGACGCCGAGCCCTACCGCCCTCCGTTCTGGTATCGCGGCCGGCACCTCCAGACGCTCTGGGGGCCGCTGTTCCGTCACTGGCGGCGGCCCCCGGTGCGCCGCGAGCGGCTGGAGACCCCCGACGGTGATTTCCTGGACCTCGACTGGCTCGAGGGCGCGCCGGCGGACGCCCCGCTGGTCCTGATCCTTCACGGGCTCGAAGGCTCGTCCCGCTCGCACTACGCTCGGGGACTCTTGCTCGGGGCCCGGCGCCTCGGCTGGCGGGCCGCGGTGCTGCATTTCCGCTCGTGCAGCGGCGAGGTCAATCGGCTCGCCCGCCTGTACCACTCGGGCGAGACCACCGACCTCGAGTGGATGGTGGACTGCCTCGGCAAGCGGGACGACGCGCGGCCGATCGGCCTGGTGGGCATCTCGCTCGGCGGGAACGTCGCCCTGAAGTGGCTGGGCGAGCGCGGCGACGCGGCGCCGCCCGAGATCGCGGCCGCGGTGGCGATC
The DNA here is from genome assembly GCA_035315345.1 of Candidatus Methylomirabilota bacterium. Taxonomy (NCBI): domain Bacteria; phylum Methylomirabilota (SeqCode); species Candidatus Methylomirabilota bacterium. Next base: position 27,131 of record DATFYA010000073.1, on the reverse strand, counting down.
TCGACCCCGTTCGACCTGGCCGCGTGCGCGCGGGTGCTGGACCGAGGATTCAATCGCGCGATCTATACCCGGAGCTTCCTGCGCACGATGAAGGCGAAGATCCTCGACAAGCGGGGTCTGTACGACGGAGACCTCGATCTGCCCGCGGTGCTGCGGTCCCGCACGTTCCGGGAGTACGACCGGCTCTTCACCGCGCCGCTGAACGGGTTCGCCGACGAGAACGACTACTGGACGCGGGCCAGCAGCGGCCCCTTCCTCCCGGGGATCCGGCGTCCGACCCTGCTCATCAGCGCGACGAACGATCCGTTCATGCCGGCCGAGAGCCTGCCCCGCGCCGCGGTGGAGCAGTCCGCCTGGCTCGAGGCCGAGTTCGTCACGCAGGGCGGACACGTGGGATTCCTCGACGGCGCGCTCGGCGCGTCGTCGTGGGCCGAGCGGCGCGCGCTCGCGTTCCTGAGACGGCATCTGCTACGATGAGCGCCGTGCTGCGCGACGCCTACGGCCTGCCCGTCACCACCGCGTCCCGCGTCGCGGTGGACCACTACGACCGCGGCGTGCGCGCCCTGCTGGGGTTCGGCGCCGAGGCGATCGCCGACTTCCGCCAGGCCGTCACGGCCGATCCCGAGTTCGTGCTGGCCGCCGCCGCCCTCGCGGTCTCGCTCTATCTCGACGAGCAGATCCCGGCGGCCCGCGCCGCGATGGAGCAGGCGACCGCCCTCGGCGCGGCCCAGGCCGCGCGCCTGACCGCTCGCGAGCGCCGGCATCTGGAGGCCCTCGGCCTCTTCGTGGGCGGCCGGAGCAACGAGGCGATCGCCCTGATGAAGGCGATTCTCGCCGAGCATCCCCGCGACATGGTGCTGATGCAGCGCCTCTACTACATCTACTTCTGGCAGGGCCGCTCCGCCGAGATGCTCGCGCTGACCGAGTCGGTGCGCCCGGCCCTGGCCGACGACGGCTACACCCTCGGTTATCACGCCTTCGCCCTCGAGGAGAACCGGCGGCTCGACGAGGCGCTGCCGCTGGCCGAGGCGGCGCTGAGCGTGAACCCGCGCGACGCCTGGGCCGTGCACGCGATCGCCCACGTGCTCTACGAGCGCGGCGACAACCGCCACGGCATCGAGGCGCTGCCCGCGCGCATCCATCCGTGCGATCACCTCGGCTACTTCAAGAACCACCTGCTGTGGCACCTGGCGCTCCTCCACCTGGCCGAGGGCGACTACGAGCGAGGGAGCCGGCTCTTCGAGAGCGTGTTCGGCCGCAGTCCCATCGCCATCGCCTCCGACCTCCAGGACTCGGTCGCGCTCGCGTGGCGGCTCGACCTGTTCGGCCATCCCGACCCGCGGCGGTGGGAGCACCTGGGCGCGGCGGCCCGGCGCTGGCTCGACATGCCGCTGCTGCTCTTCCACGATCTGCACGTGGGGATGGCCCTCGCCGCGGCGGGGGACTGGACGATCGCGGAGCTGCAGCTCGAGCGGCTGCGCCAGCGCAGCAAGAAGTCGAAGAACCCCACGCTGGGCGAGGTGGTGGTGCCGCTCATGGAGGGCCTGCACGCGTTCGCCCGCGGCGACTACGCGGGGAGCGCGGCGCGCATCGAGCCGGTCGAGTCGCGCATCATCGAGGTCGGCGGCAGCCACGCGCAGCGGGAGGTCTTCCACGACACCCTGCTCGCCGCGGCCCTGCGGGGGCGGCAGGCGCGCGCGGTGTCGCTGCTGGAGCGCCGCCTGGCCAAGCGGCCCAATCCCGGACACTACTGGCAGCAGCAGACCGTCGCCTGATGGCCCGCCGCTCCCTCGTGATCCGGCGCGGCACCGCGCGCGACGTGCCCACGATTCTCCGATTGATCCGCGGGTTGGCCGAGTACGAGCGGCTCGCTCACGAGGTGCGCGCCACTCCGGCGCGCGTGCGCGCCCACGGCTTCGGCCCGCGGCGGTACTTCGAGACCCTCATCTGCCGTCGCGAGGGCCGGCCGATCGGCTTCGCGCTCTACTTCTTCACCTACTCCACGTTCCTGGCCCGGCCGACCCTCTACCTGGAGGATCTGTTCGTGCTGCCGGAGGAGCGCGGCGGAGGGGCGGGCAAGGCCTTGCTGAAGGCGCTGGCCCGCATCGCGGTCCGGCGCGGCTGCGGCCGGCTGGAGTGGGCGGTGCTCGACTGGAACCGGCCGGCCATCGGCTTCTACAAGCGGCTCGGCGCCCGCCTGAACAAGCAGTGGATCATCACCCGCCTCACCGGCACTCCGCTGCGGCGGCTCGCGCGCTGACCGGTCCGGCGTGATCCGGCTGGCCGCCGCGCTCTGGACGATGACCCTGCTCGGGGCCGCGCTGCCGGCGGCGGCGCAGTCGATCACCTGCCCGGCGGGGACCAAGCTCGGCGGCGCCGAGACCGAGGTCGGGAAGTTCCAATGGTGCGAGCAGAGCGCGCCGGGCGGGATGATCCGGCAGGGGCCGATGGTCGGGTTTCATCCCAACGGGCGCCGGAGCTTCGAGCTGACCTTCGTCGACGGCACGCCGCGCGGCTCGATCCGCGCGTGGTACGAGGGCGGCCAGCCGAGCATGACCGGTGACACCCGCCCGGACAACGGCACCCTGATCCTGTGGGACGAGCGCGGGCGACGCCGGGCGCAGATCGACGTCCGGGAGCGCCAGGTCCTGACGCAGGCGTGGGACGAGCAGGGTCGCGAGGAGCGCTACGACGAGAAGAAGCTGGCCCGGGCCTTTCCGAACAATCGGAACCTGCCGTTCATCATGAACCTGTTCGCGGTCGGCATCGGTATCCAGTAGCCCTCACGCCGCCCCGCTGACCACCGGCGGGATCTGCCCGGCCCACGGCGCGGCGGCCTCGAACGCGGCGGCGGCCTGCAGCACCGCGGCCTCCTGCCGCCGCCGGCCCACGATCTGCAGCCCGACCGGCAGCCCGCTCCTCGTGAAGCCGCAGGGCACCGAGATCGCAGGCAGGCTGGTCAGGGTGATGCCGTAGGTCAGGAAGAACCACTGCGTGTAGTTGTCGAGCGGCTTGCCGTTGATCTCGGTCGGATACGGCTGCTCCACCGGGAAGGGCGGGACCGCCACGGTGGGGAGGAGCAGCAGATCGCGCGTCTCCATGAACTCGCGCACCCGATGCCACAGGCGGGTGCGCAGCTTCTCGCCGTTGCCGATCTGCTCGGGGGTGAGCGACAGCCCCTGCTTGATATTCCACACCAGGCCCTTCTGCATGACCGACTCCCACTGTGCGAGCTTGTCGGCGTGGCGGGCGACCATGCCGAGGCCTCGGGTGGCCAGGACGATCTCGTTGGCCTCGCCGAAGTCGGGGCAGGCGTGCTCGATCTTCGCGCCGAGGGCCCGGAACACCCGCGTGGCGCCCTCGGCCACCGTGGCGACTTCGTGGTCCACCGGGATCAGCCCGTTGAGATCCGGGCTCCACGCCACGCGCCAGCCCTTGATCGACGGTCGCTTCACCGCCGCGGTGAACCGACGCGTGTCGACCTCGTAGGACAGCGGCGCGCGATCGTCCGGCCCGGCCATCGCGGCGAGCATGAGCCCGACGTCGCCCACCGTGCGGGCCATCGGCCCCGTCACGCTCAGCGAGTCCCACCCGAGATCGGCCGGGTAGACCGGGATCAAGCCGGGCGTCGTGCGGAATCCGACGACGCCGCAGAACGCGGCGGGCGTGCGTAGCGAGCCGCCCAGGTCCGAGCCCTGTGCGAGCGGTCCCATGCCGGTGGCGAGGGCGACCGCGGCGCCCCCGCTCGAGCCCCCGCACGTGAGCGCGGTGTTCCACGGATTGCGAGTCACGCCGAACACCGCGTTGAAGGTATTGCCGCCGGCGCCGAACTCGGGCGTGTTGGTCTTGCCCACCACGATGGCCCCGGCGCGCTTCAGCCGCTCGACGTACAGCGCGTCCGCCTCCGGCACGTGGTGCTCGAAGATCTTGGAGCCCCAGGTGGTGCGGATGCCCCTGGTCGGCGTCAGGTCCTTGATCGAGACCGGGACGCCGTGGAGCGGACCGAGCGCGGCGCTCCGTCGGCCGAGGGCCACCGTCGCCTTCTTCGCCTCGGCCAGAGCCGACTCGCGGACCAGCGTGACGTACGCGTTCACCCGCGGATTGACCGCGTCGATGCGCGCGAGCACCGCCTGCATCACCTCGAGCGGCGATGCCTTGCGCGTGCGGTAGAGGCGCTGCAGGGCGGTGGCGGGCGTGAAGCACAGGTCGCGGTCGGACACGGGCGTCTCCTGGCTGGTGTGGGCTACGGGACGGAAGCCTAGCACGGCTGTCCTTACAGGGCAGCCGGTTTGCTTGACGACCTCGGGGGAATGCGCTAGGTTGCCGCGTCCGACCCGACCGCTCCCAGGAGGCTTTCATGTTCCTTCGAGCCCTCGTCGTGTCCGCTCTCATCGCGTCGACCACGCTGGCATGGGCCGCGCTCGCTCACGCGACGCCGATCACGTCCATCACGCACCTGAACAGCTTCCGCGATACGCGGTCGGCCAATGACGTGGGCATCGGCTCAGGCGATCTCAACCAATTCGGCGCCGACGTGGTTCCGCGGTTGGGTACGACCGTGACGGCGGTACAAGGTGGCTTCGTCGTCGGACCCATTGCGTGTGCCGGTCTCGCGGTGAACGCGGACTTTTGCGCGGCGGCCCCGCTGTTCAACCCGACTCGCACGGCAACGTGGGCCCTCACGTTTCAGAATGGAGCTGACGTGGCCATCGCCACCACGCCGGCGATAGGCAGCATTCCCGCGGCCCCCGTTCCGTTTCCGACCAGCGTGACCATCTCCAATTCCGGAACCACGCCGACCTTGAGCTGGATCGTGCCGCCCGGCTTTACTCCGGACGCGGTGCGGGTGAACGTGTTCGACAAGAGCGTGACCCTGGTGAACGGGCAGAAAGACGTGATCTTCGTGAGATCGCTGGACGCAACGCAGACGAGCTTCCAGATTCCCGCGGCGAATCCTCAGAACCCGCAGCAGCCGCTGCTCAAGCCCAATGGCCAGTACGTGCTCAACGTCCAACTCATCGAGACTCGGGGCCATGTCCCGTTGCTCAACGGTGACGGTAACGACAATATCCTCCGTCGCTCGAGCGCGTTCTTCGACTTTTCTCCGTTGACCGGGCCTCAGCCTGCCGCGTTCCTCCCGACCCGAGGCCCCGGCATCGACGCGCCCTACAAGTTCGACGTGCGCGCCATACTCGCCAACGAGACGGTGTTCATCGATCCCTTCGTCGCGGTGGGGTACAAATACGCGATCGGAGCCGGTGATCCGAATTTCAAATCGGTTCTCCTGCCCGCGGTGGGCGACAACCAGTACACCCTGAGCTACATGGACGGCCTGAACCTCATCCAGATCTTGCTCGGGGCGAACAGCCAGTTCTTCTTCCCGCAGGGCGGCGTGGGGGCCTTTGAGGTGGGCGGCATCGAGGTATCGGCCGGGCTCGACCCCAACAACGTCACCGCCTTCATCACCGGCCTGACCTTCGTGGCTGACGGTCAGTTCACCGGCACGATGACCCCGGTGGTGACGGAGATCGCGGCGACGCCGGAGCCCGCGACCGTCCTGCTCCTCGGGGCGTCGCTGATGGGATCCGGCCTGGCCACCCACCGACGCCGGAGGCGCTAGGCTCGCCTCGGCAATGAACGGTCAGGCGTCCGGGGCTCCCACCGCCGCGGCGCCGCCATCGGGCGTCGGGGTGCGGCTGGACATGACCTTGCGCGGGTCGAGCGCATCGCGGAGGCCGTCGCCGATGTAGTTGATGCTGAGCACGGTGAGGAAGATCGCGGTGCCCGGGAAGATCGCCCAGTGCGGCGCGAAGTCGAGGTTGTCCTTCGCGTCGAAGAGGATGCGGCCCCAGGTCGGGATGTCGGGCGGGAAGCCCAGCCCCAGGAACGACAGCGAGGACTCCGCGATGATGGCGGCGGCCACGTCGATGGTGCCGGCCACGATCACCGGGCCCACCGCGTTGGGCAGGATGTGGCGGATGACCTGTCGGAGCGGGGGCGCCCCGAGCCCGCGCGCGGCCTCGACGAATTCCTTCTCCCGCAGCGAGAGGAACTGCGCGCGCACCAGGCGCGCCACCGGCATCCAGCGCAGGCCGCCGATCACCACGACCACCAGCGCGAAGACGCCCATCTCGGGCCCCAGCACCCGCTTGAGCGAATCGCGGAAAAGATAGACCAGGAGCAGGAGCAACGGCAGCTGCGGCAAGGACAGGAAGAGATCGGTGAGGCGCATCAAGGTGTGGTCGGTGGTGCCGCCCACGTGGCCGGCCGCGGCCCCCACCACCGTGCCTACGGTGATCGCGATCAGCATCGCGGCCACGCCGACGGCGAGCGAGATCCGGCCGCCGTAGAGCATCCGGGCCAGCAGATCCTGGCCCAGGTCGTCGGTGCCGAGCGGGTGGGCCCAGGTCGGCCCCTTCAGCTTGGCCCGGAAGTCGATCTCGTCGATCGGCACCCGGTACACGAACGGGCCCACCATCACCGCGGCCACCATCACGAGCAGCACGACCGCGCCGAAGGTGGCCAGGTGGTGCTTGCGAAAGCGCCGGAACGCTTCGCTCCACAACGAGCGCACCGCCGGCGCGCGCGAGGCGGGCGCCGTGCGGGTGACCGCCTCGGCCGCGACCCCGGTCGGAGGCGTCATGGGCTAGCGATACGAGATGCGCGGATCGAGCCAGCCGTACAGCAGGTCCGCGACCAGGTTGAAGACGACCACGAGACAGGAGAACACGAAGGTGATCGCCATGATCACCGGAGTGTCGTTGGCCAGGATCGAGGTGATCAGTAGCGAGCCGATGCCGGGCACACGGAAGATCTGCTCGGTGATGACCGCCCCGGTGAAGATGCCGGGGATCTGCAGGGCCACCAGGGTGACCACCGGGATGAGGGCGTTGCGCACCACGTGCTTGAGGATCGTCACCCGCTCCGACAGCCCCTTGGCCCGCGCGGTATTGATGTAGTCGAGCCGCACGATCTCCAGCACCGCCGAGCGCACGAACCGGGTCATCGCCGCACCCTGGAAGAGGCCGAGCACCGCCACCGGCATGATGGCCTGGCGCAGATTTTCCCAGTACCAGCGCCAGCCGGTGGCGCTGATGTCGGCGCGGTAGATGAACGGCAGCCAGTCCAGATAGATGCTGAAGAAGAGGATGAACAGGATGCCGGTGAAGAAGGTGGGCAACGAGAAGCCGATGAAGGCCAGCGTCGTCGAGACCTGGTCGAACAGCGAATACGGCCTTACCGCCGCGTAGATGCCGACCGGCAACGCGACCAGCAGCCCCAGGAGCTGGGCCAGGCCGAGCACCCAGAGCGTGGTGGGCAGGCGCTGTAAGATCAGGGTGCCCACGTCGATGCGGCTCACGAACGAGAAGCCCCAGTCGCCCTTGAGCATCGAGGTGAACCAGCGGAGGTAGCGCACCGGGATCGGATCGTCGAGGCCGAACTGGTGCCGGAGGTTCGCGCGCACCTCCGGCGGGACATTCGGGTTGGTGGCGAGCTCCTCGAAGGGATCGCCAGGGGCGAGGCACAGGATCGTGAACAGCACCAGGCTGATCCCCGCGAGCACGGGGATCATGATCAGCAGCCGGCGCAGGAGATACCTGGACATCTAATTGATGCAGCCGGCGCCGGGTTCTGGGCCCGGCGCCGACCCGCCTCCCGCTACGCCTCCTTGTGCCAGAACGGCAGCTGCCAGAAGTCCGAGTCCCAGCCGCTTTGGGCGACCTTGAGCTTGTTGCTGATCGCGGAGACCCGCGGCCGCCAGGCCACCGGGATCACTACCACGTTCTTGATCACCATGTCGTTCATCTGGATGAACAATGCCGCCCGCTTGACCGGATCCACCTCGGCCTCGGCCGCCTTGTGGAGCTTGCCGTACTCCTCGCTCTGCCAGCGGGTGATGTTGCGGCCCTGCCACTTGTTCTCCTTCGACGCGATCTCCCAGGGCGTGAACTGGAGCATGAAGTCCTGGGGATCGGGCATGGTCTCGGTGACGGTGTACATCTGGAGGTCGGTGGAGAAGTGCGGGTACGTATCGAGGTTGGCCGGGTCCGACGAGAAGAACACCGACGCGACCACCGACTTGATCTCGATCTCGATGCCGGCCTTGGCGCAAGCCTGCTTGACGATGGCCTGCGTCTTCTGACGGGGAGCGTTGATCGAGGTCTGGTATACCATCTTCAGCTTCTTGCCGTCCTTGGCCCGGATGCCGTCGGCGCCCTTCTTCCAGCCTGCCGCCTCCAGGATCTGGTTGGCCTTGTCGACGTTGAACTCCCAGCGGTTGTTCTTGGACACGAACGGGGCCGGGGCGTTCAGGAAGTTGGCGGTGGTGAGCGCGGTGCGCCCGTAGATCTGCTCCTGCACCGAGGCGCGATCGACCAGCATGCTCAGGGCCTGGCGCACCGCGGGGTCGGTCAGGAAGGGATGCTTGGTCTTGAGGCTGGAGCGCTCGCCGTCGACCTCCGTCCACGGGTCGGTCTGGTTGCACTGGATGTGCTCGATGTTACCGGTGGTGACGATGCTCGCCTTGCCGCGGCCGCCCTGCTCGAAGCGCTTGAGGATCTCGTCCTCGACCTGCATGTTCCAGGCGTAGTCGTACTCACCGGTCTGCATGACCGCGCGCGCCGCCGAGACCGCGTCGCCGCCGCCCTTCATCTCGATCGAGTCGAAGAACGGGCGGTTGGGCACGTGGTAGCTCGGGTTCAGGTCGCCTTTCACGATGTCGCCCGGCTTGAAGTCCACGAACTTGAAGGGGCCGGTGCCGACCGGCTTCAGATTGTTGGGCGCCTCCCGCGACTTCTCGCCCAGGTAGGGCTCGAAGAGGTGCTTGGGAATGATCATGCCGTTCACGCCGCAGAAGGCGTTGGCCCAGAACGGCACCGGCTTCTTGAAGACGAGCCGGACGGTATGGCTGTCCAGCACGTCGATCTTGTCGATGTCGGTGTAGGAGCCGATCGTCCGCGCGGCGGTCTTGGGATCCTTGACGAACTCCCAGTTGAAGACCACGTCGGCCGACGTGAACGGCTTGCCGTCGTGCCAGGTCACGCCCTTCTTGAGCTTCCACGTCACCGACCGGCCGTCCTTGCTCACCCCGCCGTTCTGGACCGACGGCACCTCGGCGGCCAGCACCGGGAACAGGTTGCCGTCCGGGTCGTAGGAGGCCAGCGGCTCGTAGAAGATGCGCGAGCCGTCCTGGTCCTTGGTGCCGGTGGCGAAGTGCGGGTTCAGCAGGGTGGGCGCCTGCCACCAGAGCACCTTGAGCTGCCCGCCGCCCCCGCGCTTTGTCGGATTGAACATCGCGGCGCCCTTGGTCTGGGCCTGGGCGACTCCGGCGTGGGCAAGCATCTGGGCCGCCATGGGAGCGGTCAACCCGAGCCCCAGCATGGTCTGGACGAAGGCGCGGCGGCTCAGCGTCCCAGCCTTGACCTGGCCGATCAGGTGCCTCAGTTCGTGCTCTTGCATCGGTGGTCCTCCTGAGAGAATGGGTCGGCGGCGACCGGTTGGAATGGCCTTATATACGGCTCGCGGCCGAAACTGTCAAGTTCACCGCCAGGTTCCACGCTATGCCTGCTTGTGCCAGTAGGGCAGGCGCCAGAAGGTGGAATCCCACCCGGTCAGGTCCATGCCCTGCAGCGCGTGGGCGGCGCCCGAGACTCCGTTGCGCCAGAGCACCGGGATCACCACCACGTTGGAGATGACGATGTCGTTCATCTTGACGAACAGGGCCGCCCGCTTGACCGGGTCGATCTCGCTGTCCGCTGCCTTGTAGGTCCGGTCGTACTCGTCGCTGCGGAAGCGGGTGACGTTGCGGCCCTGCCACTTGTTGGCCTTCTGCGAGACCTCCCACGAGCAGAACTGGTTCATGAAGTAGCCGGGGTCCGGCGCGGTCATGGTGGTGTTGTACATCTGCAGGTCGGCGTAGAAGTGCGGGTAGGTGTCGGTGTTCGCGGCATCCGAGGAGAAGAACACCGAGGCCACCACGGACTTGATCTCGATCTCGATGCCCGCCTTGGCCGCGGCCTGCTTGACGATGGCCTGGTTCTTCTGGCGGGGGGCGTTGATCGAGGTCTGGAAGAGGAACTTCAGGCGCTTGCCGTCCTTGGCCCGGATGCCGTCGCCGCCTCGCTTCCAGCCGGCCGCGTCGAGGACCTGGTTGGCGCGATCCACGCTGAACTCCCACCGGGTGTTCTTGGAGAAGAACCGCGTGGGCGCGTTCAGGAAGTTCGCGGTGGTCTGCCCGCCGCGGCCGTAGATCTCCTCCTGCACCGCGGAGCGGTCCACCAGCAGGTTGAGGGCCTGGCGCACCGCGGGATCCGAGAGGACGGGATGCGCGGTCTTCACGTGCGACCGCTCGCCCTCCACGTCGGTCCACGGGTCGCTGAAGTTGCACTGCATGTGCTCGGGATTGCCGGTGGGCCAGATGTTGACGCGTCCCTTGCCGCCCTGCTCGAGCCGGCGCAGGAGGTCGTCCTCGACCTGCAGGTTCCACGCGTAGTCGTATTCGCCGGTCTGCAGCACCGCCCGCGCGGCGGAGGCCGCGTCGCCGCCGCCCTTCATCTCGATCGCGTCGAAGAAGGGCCGGTTCGGCACGTGATACGCGGCATTCGCCTCGCCCCGCACCGTGTCGCCCGGCTTGAAGTCGACGAGCTTGTAGGCGCCGGTCCCGACCGGACGAAGGTTCGCGGGCGCCTCGCGGCTCTTGGCTCCCCGGAACGGATCGAAGACGTGCTTGGGGATGATGGCGCCCCGCACCCCGCAGAACGGGTCGGCCCAGAACGGCTGGGGCTTGCTGAACGTGAGCTTGACGGCGTGGCTGTCGACCTTCTCGAGCTTCGAGATCTCGCGGTACGACCCGCTGGTGACCGCGGCGGTGGCGGGATCCGAGACGAACTCGTAAGTGAAGACCACGTCGTCGGCGGTGAGCGGCTTGCCGTCGTGCCACGTCACGCCCTTCTTGATGCGCCAGGTCACCGAGGTGAGATCGCGGGCGAGCCCGCCGTTCTGGACGCTGGGCGTCTCCGCGGCGAGGATCGGGATCACGTTGCCGTCGGGATCGAAGGCGGCGAGCGGCTCGTAGAAGATGCGCGAGGCGTCCTGGTCCTTGGTGCCGGTGGCGAAGTGGGGATTCAGCAGCGTGGGCGCCTGCCACCAGAGCGCTTTCAGGAGCCCGCCGCCCCCGCGCTTCGTCGGGGTGAACGCCGGCGCCTTCGCCTGCGCGTGGGCCACTCCGGCCGGGGCGAGCAGCTGTGCGGCCATCGGCGCGGTGAGGCCCAGGCCGATCATGGCCTGAACGAACGCACGACGGCCGAGATGGCCCGCCTTCACCTGGGAGATCAGCTCGCGGAGGTTGTGATCGTCCATGGAATCCTCGTCGGGGTTAGAGGGCCTCGATGATGGTATCGGCGCAGCGCGGGGCGAGGCGGTGCCGCCGATGTCGTCGGTGCGGGAGCCTGGGTCGGTCGGCGCCCGACGGCATGGCGGGTGTCAACCGCGGGCGCCGAGCATGCGCACCGCGACGTCCAGAGCCTCCAGCATGCTCTCGGGATTGGCGATGCCCTTCCAGGCCCGGTCGAACGCGGTCCCGTGGTCGACCGACACGCGGAGGAACGGCAGCCCGACCGTGACGTTGACGCCGGACAGCCCGGTCCAGGTGCCGCTCTTCTCGTCGTAGTTGAAGCCGAGTGTCTTCACCGGCACGTGTCCCTGGTCGTGGTACATCGCGACCACGATGTCGAACTCGCCCCCGCGGGCGCGGGAGAAGACCGTGTCGGCGGGCAGCGGACCGTGCACGTCGAGCCCGGCCCGCCGCGCGTCCTCGACCGCCGGGATGATCTGCGTCTTCTCCTCGTCGCCGAAGAGGCCGTCCTCGCCCGCGTGCGGATTGAGCCCGCACACCGCGATGCGGGCCCGCGGGCGGCCCAGGCCGGTCATGGTCTGCTGGGCCAGGTGGATGACGCGGCCGACGCGCTCGCGGGTGACCAGGTCCGGCACGCGGCGCAGCGCCACGTGGGTGGTGACATGGATGACGCGCAGCTCCTTGCCCATCAGGAGCATCGCGAAGTCCTTCGTGTCGGTGAGCCGGGCCAGGATCTCGGTGTGCCCGGAGTGCTGCACGCCCGCCGCGGCGAGCGCTTCCTTGTTGACCGGCGCGGTGACGATGCCGTCGATGGCGCCGGCCTGACAGAGCCGCACGCCGGTCTCGATGTAGGCGTACGCGGCGCGGCCGGCCTCGGCGCTGACCGTGGATTTCGGCAGCGCGGCCGCATCCACGTTGGCCAGGTCGAGGCACTCGAGCGCGCCCGGCTCGAAGCGGCATGCGTCGATGGATTTGACCGCGTGCAACCGCAGCGGCGACCGGAGCAGCGTCAGCGTCGCCTCCATCACCGACCGGTCGCCGATGACCACCGCCTTGCACGCCGCCGCGACCTCGGGCTGCGCCAGCGCCTTGGCGATGATCTCCGGGCCGACCCCGGCGGGGTCGCCCATGGTGATGCCGAGCACGGGAACGCGAGCGGCGGTCACGAGGTTCCTCCCAGGAGGGCGTCGAACACGGTCGAGCGGAATCCGCCCGCCTTGGTGAGCAGCGAGATCTCACGTCCCCCGCGCAGGACGAGGCGGCCCAGGGCCAGCCCGTCGGCCGGGGCGCCGACGAGGTCGAAGCGCCGCGGCCCGAGCGCCCGGATCAGCGCGTAGGCGGTGTCGCCCCCGGTGACCGCCACGAGATCGGGCGCGGCCGCCTCGAGGATCTCGGTCGCGGTCTGCGCGAGGCTTCTCAGGATGTCCTCGCGCGACACCGGCGTCGTGACGCTCGCGACCACCGCGGGCCGGCCGCTCGCCAGCGCCGCGATGGCCGGCGCGGGATCGGTATGGTTTTGCGAGCCGGCGACGACGACAGGCACCGAGAGGGCTGCTCCATCCACGAGGGCGCGGCTGGTCGGATGCAGGCTGCCGATCACGACGAGCCAGGCGCGGCCGTGCGGCAGCGGCACGATCGGCACGCCGCCGCCGAGCGCGCGGCTCAGGGCCCGGCCGAGACCCGCCGATCCCGCGACGAGGGTGCGGGACACGATCAGCGCGGCCTCGGCGAGGCCGGCCAGATCGGCGTCGGTCTCCGCGTCGGCGGCGACCACCGCGCCCCGGTGCTGCTCGAGTCGGTGGGCGACCTTCTCGCGGCCGGCGCGGACTTCCTCCAGGCCGAGCCGGGCGACCGGGCGCACGCCCGCGAGCAGGCCCAGCATGTCCGAGGTGGTCGCGCGAAACGCGGGGTCGCGGCCGATCGGGGACTCGTGGACGGGAACGGAATCGACGAGGAGGCAACCATCACGAACGACGCGCCGCTGAGCCGGGAACGCGGGGCAGACGAGCGCGCCGGAGAAGCCGTGCTCGAGCAGCGCGGCCAGCTCCGCGGCCACCGAGCCGCGCATCGTCGAGTCGATCTTCTTGAAGACGTGACCGGTCGCCAGCCGCTGGCGCAGCCGCTGTGCGCTCGCGCGCACCGCGGCACCGGCCGCCTCGGGGGGCAGCATTCGGCTCTCGGTGTCGATGGTGATGACGGGCCGGTCCGAGGACGACAGATCGGGCTCGGCGATCACTCCGACCGGTCCGGCTCCCGCGAACAGGCAGCCGGTGTCGCAGGCGCCGGTCAGGTCATCGGCGACGATCGTGACAACCTGGGATGCGCTTGCCGCCATGAGTGGACCACCGTACCACAGAATCCGCGGCTTCCGGACCAGGCCCGACGCGGTGGGCCGGCGGACGCGCGGTGTATACTGCGTCGGTGAAATCTCGCCTCGTCGTGGCGCTGCTGCTCACGGTCGCCGCGCTGGCGTGGGCGTGGCTGCCGAGCCGCGAGGGGATGTCCGCCGAGGATCCGGTGGCGGCGCTCTCCCTGATCCGTCCCAAGCCGGTGAAGGACGCGCCGGAATTCCAGGTGCGCACGCCCGACGACCACACGATCCGGCTCGCGGACCTGCGCGGCAAGGTCGTGTTCCTCAACTTCTGGGCGACGTGGTGCGAGCCGTGCCGGGAGGAGATGCCGAGCATGGAGCGTCTGCACCGCGCCTACAAGGATCGCGGCCTGGTGGTCCTGGCCATCTCCCTCGACGCACAGGGGGCGAGCGTGGTGAATCCGTTCGTGAAGAAGTTCGCGATCACCTTCCCGGTCGGGCTCGATCCCAAGATGGCGGTGCGGGAGACCTACGGGGTGTGGGCGGTGCCGTCCACCTTCCTCATCGACAAGCAGGGCAAGCGCGTGCTGTTCGCCAACGGCGCGCGCGAGTGGGACGGCAAGGCGGCCCACGCGTTGATGGACTCGCTGCTCAAATGAGCGAGTCCCTCGGCGTCCTGGTGGCCTTCTCGGCCGGGCTCTTCTCGTTCCTCTCCCCGTGCGTGTTGCCGCTGTTCCCGTCGTACCTGTCCTTCATCACCGGGATGTCGGTGGACCGGCTCACTCACGAGGTCAGCGCGGGGGCGCGGACCCGCGTGCTCCTGCACTCGGTGGCCTTCATCGTCGGCTTCAGCGTGGTCTTCGTGAGCCTGGGCGCGTCCTTCAGCGCGGCGGGTCAGTTCCTGCTGGACTACCGGGACTGGATCCGGATCGGCGGCGGCGTGCTGATCATCGTGTTCGGGCTGTACATCGCGGGCGTGCTCCGCGTCGGCATCTTCGGGCGGACCCAGCAGATGCAGATCCGGAGCAAGCCGGCCGGGCTCATCGGGTCCTTCCTGGTCGGGCTGACCTTCGCGATTGGCTGGACGCCCTGCGTGGGGCCGATCCTGGGCTCCATCCTGACCCTCGCCAGCAACGACAAGACCATCGGGCAGGGGATCACGCTGCTGCTGTCCTACTCGGCCGGGCTCGGGCTGCCGTTCCTGCTCTCCTCGGTGGCGCTGGGCGCGTTCCTGCGCTTCTTCAAGCGCTACCGCCCGTTCATCCCGGCGGTGGAGCGCGCGGCCGGCGTGCTGCTCGTGGTGGTGGGCATCCTCGTCGCCACGAACTACTACGTGCTGCTGAACTCCTGGGCCATCAGCCTCACTCCCGAGTGGCTGCTGAAGCGCCTCTAACCCAGCAGGAGGTCGGGCATGGTCGTCAACCGGGTCGGTCCCCTGTCCTGTGCCAAGATCGTCGGTTTGCTCTACGTCATCCTCGGCCTGATCATGGGCGCCTTCGTCTCGCTGTTCGCGGCGACGATGGGCGGCGTGCCAGGTCGTGATCCCGGCAACCCCGTCTTCGGGATGGCCGCGGTGGTGTTCTTCCCGGTGCTCTACGGCGTGGCGGGCTTCGTGATCACCCTGATCGCGGCCTGGCTCTACAACGGTCTGGCCGGACTGGTCGGCGGAGTCGAGATCGATCTGCGCTGAGCGCACCGCCGAGAGCGCTCGGTCACGGCAACTCGGCGATCCAGCGGGCGATCAGGTCCTGCACCCGCTCGAACACCTCCTCCTGCCGTACCGGACCACGGCGCGCCACCTTGAGCGAGTGATCGCCGCCTTCGACCACGTGGATCGTCGCGGCGGGGAGCGGCGCGAGGAAGGGCCGAAGCTCGTCCGGCGTGCCGAAGGCATCGCGCTCGCCTTGCACCACCAGCAGCGGCTGCCGGATGCGCGCCAGGTGCTCCACGCGCAGCTGGTCCGGCCGGCCGGGCGGATGCAGCGGGTAGCCCAGGACCACGACGCCGGTCAGCGCCGCGAGCCCCTGGGCGGCCAGGTGAGTGGCCATGCGCCCGCCCATCGACTTGCCGCCGATCACCAGCCGGGGCGACACCAGCTCCGGCCGGGCTCGGACGGCCGTGACCACATCCCGGAAGCAGGCTTCGAGCACCGGCGCGCGATCCGGTAGCCGGCGCCGCTGCTCGGTGTAGGCGAAGTTGAACGTGACGGCCCGGCAGCCGCGGCGGGCCAGCGCGCCGGCGAAGTCGACCATGAACGCGCTGGTCTGGGGCAGCCCAGCTCCATGGGCGAGGATCACGGTAGCGCTGGCCCGCGCGGGATCCGGCGGCGGATAGACGAGCGCGGTCACGCTCGAGTCGCCGACCGCCACCTGCATCGACTCGGGCACGGCGTGCCCTAGCCGAGAAGGTTCTCGGCCGCTTCCATGAAGGTCTCGGACAAGGTCGGGTGGGCGTGGATGGTGGCCGCGACGTCCTCGACGAGCGCCGCGGTCTCGACCGCCAGGGTGGCCTCCGCGATCAGCTCGCCCGCGCCGGGGCCGACGATGCCGACACCGACAACACGCCCGGACTGCGCATCCGCGACCAGCTTGGTGAGGCCGTCGGAGCGGCCGATCGTCGCGGCACGGCCGGATGCTGCCCATTGGAATTTCGAGACCTTGGGCTCGATGCCCTGCGCCTTGGCCTGAGCCTCGCTGAGCCCGCACCAGGCGATCTCGGGATCGGTGAAGACGACGGCCGGGATGGCCACGTTGTCGAACGCGGACGGCTGGCCGGCGATGGCCTCGGCGGCCACCTTGCCCTGGCGCATGGCTCGGTGGGCGAGCATCGGCTCGCCGGTGACGTCGCCCACCGCGTAGATGTGGGGGTCGTCGGTGCGGCAGCGATCGTCCACCTGGACGAAGCCGGTGCGAGCGGCCAGCCGCACGCGCGTGGCCTCGAGGCCCAGCCCGCCGCTCTGCGCGCGCCGCCCCACCGCGATCAGGACCCGGTCGAAGCGCTGGGTGCCCTGGCCCTCCCAATCCGCCTCGATCGCTCCGCCCGCCTCGCGCAGGGCGGTGACCTTCGTCTTCAGGTGGACGGCGGTGAACAGCTTCTCGATCCGGCGCTGGAGCGGCTGGACGAGGTCGCGGTCCACCCCCGGCAGGAGCCCGTCGGTCATCTCGACGAGCGTCACCTGACTGCCCAGCGTGGCGTACACCGTGCCCATCTCGAGACCGATGTAGCCCCCGCCGATGACCAGCAGCCGCTCCGGGATGTCGGGCAGCTCGAGCGCCGCGGTGGAGTCCATCAGGCGGTCGCTGACGAGCGTCACGCCGGGCAGCGCGCTCGCCCGCGAGCCGGTGGCCACGATGGCGTGCTTGAATCGGATCTTCCGCAGCGCGTCGCCGCCCTCGATGCGCAGGGTGGTCGAGTCCTCGAACACGCCGCGTCCGCCCACCACCTCGACGTGCTTCCCGCGGGCCACCGAGGCGAGCCCGCGGGCGAGCTTGCCGACCACGCGCTCCTGCTTCCACTTCCGCAGCGGGTCGAGCGAGATGCGCGGCTCGCCGAAGTCGACGCCGAACTCCTTCGCGCGCCCCGCCTCGCTGAGCACCGCGGCGACGTGCAGGAGCGCCTTGCTGGGAATGCAGCCCTCGTAGAGGCAGGCGCCCCCCAGCCGACCGGTCGTGTCGATGACCACCGTTTCGAGCCCCAGGTCGCCGCAGCGGAACGCGGCCGAGTAGCCGCCGGGTCCGCCCCCCAGCACGGCCACGTCGACTTCGTCGACGAGATCACCCATCACCATCGGCTACCACTCCCAGAGCAGGCGCTCGGGCGCCTCGAGCCGCTGCACGATGTCGGTGGCGAGGCGCGCGCCGTCCGCCCCGTCGGCGATGCGGTGATCGAAGGTGAGGGTCAGCGGCAGGATCAGCCGCGGGACGATCTGGCCCTGACGCACGACCGGTTCCTGGCGGGCCCGGGCCACGCCCAGGATGGCGACCTCCGGATAGTTGATGATCGGGATCGCGGCGGTGCCGCCGAGCGCGCCGATGTTGGTGATGGTGAAGGTGCCCCCGCGCAGATCGTCGAGCGTGGCCTTGCCCTCGCGAACGCGCTGGGCCAGCGCACCCAGCTCTCGCGCGACCTCGAGCACCGGCTTGCGATCGACGTCGCGCAGCACCGGCACGATGAGGCCGCGCTCGGTGGCCACCGCCACGCCGACGTGGTAGTAGCGCTTGAGGATCATCTCCCCGGCGGCGGGATCGAGGCTCGCGTTGAACTGGGGATGGCTCCGCAGCGCCAGCGCGGTGGCCTTGAGCAGGAAGCCGGTCAGGGTCAGCGTGACGCCCTGGGCGCGCGCGGCCTCGAGGTTGCGGGTGATGATCGCGTCCAGGTCCGTGATATCGGCGCGGTCGAAGTGCGTGACGTGCGGAATCAGCGTGGCCGACAGCGTCATGCGCTCCGCGATGGTCCGGCGGAGGTGCGACAGGGGCGTGCGCTCGACGGGTCCCCACTGCTCGAATCGCGGTAGGGGCGGCGGCTCCAGGCCGACGCCGGCCAGCGGCTTGGCCGGTGCCGCGGGCGCGGCCGGTTTCGCGCGCTCCGCCGGCGCGACGGCCGTCGGCTGGCCCGCCCGTGCCGCCGCGGCCCGCACGTCGTCGTCGACGATCCGGCCGCCCGGCCCGGTGCCGCGGACGCCCGGGAGTGCCACGCCCAGCTCGCGCGCGAGTCGGCGCGTGGCCGGGGTGGCGGCCACGGGGCCCGCGGCGGGAGCCGGCGCCGCCGATGGCCGAGGCGCCGCGGACGGCTCGGCCGGCGCCGGAGACGATTGACCCGGTGCCGCCCGCCGGGGTGGCGCAGCCGTCGGCTTCCGATGAGCCGCGTCGCCGGCCGCGGCAGCCGGCTGCGCCGACGCGCCGTCGTCGGCGAAGGTCACCAGCACGGTACCGACCTTCACGGTCTGGCCAGGCGAGACGTGGATCTTCTCCACCCGGCCGCCCATCGGCGAGGGGATTTCCACCTGCGCTTTGTCGGTCTCCACCTCGAGCAGCGGAGCGTCCTCGGCGATCACGTCGCCTTCCCGCACGAGGACCGCGACGATCTCCGCCTCGGTCAAGCCCTCTCCGAGGTCGGGCAGCGCAAATGGCCTGGACATGAGAAAACTAGAACTTCAGGGTCTCGCGACAGGCCGTCAGCACCCGGGGGACGTCGGGCAGGTTGGCGCGCTCCCGGGCGAAGCCGACGAACGGCACGTCGTGGGCGGTCACCCGCTGGATCGGCGCCTCCAGAGAGAGGAAGGCGCCCTCCATGATCGACGTGGCGATCTCGGCGCCGGGGCCGAAGCTCTTCGGGGCCTCGTGCACGATGACGGCCCGGCCGGTCTTGCGGACGGAGGCGGCGAGCGTGTCGCGGTCGAGGGGAGAGATCGTGAGCAGATCGACGATCTCGGACCCCACGCCGTCCTCCTGTTGCAGGCGGTCGGCGGCTTCGCGGGCGACGCGGACCATCGCGCCGTAGGCCACGATGGTCAGATCGTCACCGGCGCGGTCGACCCGGGCGCGGCCGATCTCCATCGTCTCCATCTCGTCGGGCACGTCCTCCTTGGCCGCGTGATAGAGGGCCTTGGCCTCGAAGAAGATCACCGGGTCAGGATCGCGGATGGCCGAGGCCAGGAGCGCCCGCGCATTGCGGGGTCCGGACGGGATCACCATCTTGAGCCCCGGGATGTGCGCGTAGAACTGCTCCTCGCTCTCGGAGTGGTGCTCCAGCGCGCGAACGCCGCCGCCGTAGGGCATTCGCACCACCATCTGGCAGCCGAAGCGCCCCTGCGTCCGCATGCGGTAGCGGGCGGCGTGGTTCTCGATCTGATGGAAGCACTGGAAGGCGAACCCCGAGAACTGGATCTCGCAGATCGGCTTGAGCCCGTAGAGAGCCATGCCCACGGAGGCCCCGATGATGCCGGCCTCGGCCAGGGGACTGTCCACCACTCGCGTGCCGCCGAACTTCCGGTGCAGGTCCTCGGTGACGCGAAAGACGCCGCCGTCCACGCCCACGTCCTCGCCGATGATCAGCACGTCCGGATCGCGCTCCATCTCCTGGAGCAGCGCCAGGTTCAGCGCCTTGACCATGTTCAGCTTCGCCACGGTCGCCTCTGGCCGCGCATGGGCGGGCTGGTGGGGACCGCGTGCTCACCGCCGGTGGACGCGGGCTCGCGCGCCGGCGCATCGGCGGGCGCCCCGGCCGGGCGCTCGCTCGTCACGTGCTCGAGCCGGGCTTGCATGGCGGTCCGCTGCGCTTCGAGCGCGGGGAAGGGCTCGGCGTAGGCGTGGGCGAACATCGTCAGGGGATCGGCGCCGGCGGTGGCCTCGAACGAGCGAACCGCGGCCGCGATCTCCCCGTCGATCTGGTCCTCGAGGCCGGGCTCGCGGAGACCGCGGGTGTCCAGGTACGCGCCGAAGCGGGTGAGCGGGTCCTTCCGCTCCCAGGACGCGACCTCCTCGGCGGACCGGTACTTGGTCGGGTCGTCCGAGGTCGTGTGCACGCCGAGGCGATAGGTCACGCACTCGATGAGGGTCGGGCCGTCGCCCTGCCGCGCGCGGGCCACCGCCTCCTGGCTGGCCGCGTAGACCGCGAGCACGTCGTTGCCGTCGACCTGGATGCCGGGAAAGCCGTAGGCGAGGGCCTTCTGGGCGATCGTGCGGGAGTTCGTCTGCTTCTTGAACGGGATCGAGATGGCCCACTGGTTGTTCTGGATCACGAACACCACCGGTACGTGCCACACCCCGGCGAAGTTCATCGCCTCGTGGAAGTCGCCCTCCGAGGTCGCCCCGTCGCCGCAGTACACCATCACCACCGCATCGTCGCCGCGGTACTGCGCGGCGTAGGCGAGGCCCACCGCGTGCGGCAGCTGGGTGCTGACCGGGATGCACACCGGCAGGTCGTGCTGGTCCGCCGCGGGCTGGCCGCCCTCGAGATAGCCGGCGAAGAAGAGCAGCATCTTCTCCATCGGCCACCCGCGCCAGAGCATCGACGCGGTCTCCCGGAACGACGGCACCATCCAGTCGGTCCGGCGCAAGGTCGCCACGCTGCCGAGCTGGGCGGCCTCCTGCCCCTTGATCGGAGCGAATGTGCCGATGCGGCCCTGGCGCTGCAGCCGCAGCATGCGCTCGTCGAAGCGGCGCGCCAGCACCATCGAGCGGTACAGGCGCTTGAGCTCGTCGGGGGGAATCGGCGGCTCGACGGCGGAGTCCAGGTTGCCGTCGGCGTCCAGGACCGACAGGTGCTCGACCGTGAACTGCGGCTCGATGTTGGTCCTCGGCATGAGCCTCTCGTGCTCTGCATTCTACCCCTGGATGCATCTAGGCGGGTCCTCGGAAAGCGGGTATTCTCCGGCCATGCGCGTCCGGGTCCGCGTGCCCGCCACCTCCGCCAATCTCGGGCCGGGATTCGACGCGCTGGGCCTGGCGCTGGCGCTGCACAACGAGGTCGTCGCCGAGGCGGCGGCCGAGGTCACGGTCTCGATCGAGGGCGAGGGCCGGGGGCGTCTGGACGAGGGCGCGAAGAATCTCGTGGCGCGTGCGGTGGCCCTCGCGCACGAGGTCGCGGGCCGGCCGTTTCACGGTGCTCGCCTCCGCTGCATCAACCGGATCCCGCTCAGCCGTGGCCTCGGCTCGAGTGCGGCGGCGTGGGTCGGGGGACTGCTCGCCGCCAACGCGTTGATGGGTGAGCCCCTCGATCGGGAAGCCGTCCTGACCGCGGCGGCCCGGGCCGAGGGCCATCCCGATAACGTCGCCGCCGCGCTGCTGGGCGGGCTCACCGTGTCCTGCGCCGATGGCGGGCGGGTCACGGCGGTCAGCCTTCCCGCGCCGAGCGAGGTGGAGTGGGTGGTGCTCCTGCCCGAAACCGAGAGCTCCACCCGCGACGCCCGCGCGGTCCTGCCCGACACGGTCTCGCGCTCCGACGCGGTGTTCAACGTGCAGCGGGTGAGCCTGCTGCTCGCCGCCCTCGCGACCGGCCGCACGGACCTGCTCGACCAGGCCATGCAGGACCGGCTCCATCAGCCGTATCGCCAGCGCCTGTTCCCGTGGATGGAGGCGATCGCGGCCGCGGGCCGCCGGGCCGGCGGACTCGGCTGCGTCCTGAGCGGCGCGGGGCCCTCGATGCTGGCCGCGGTGCGCCAGGGCGGCGGTCGGGCGGTGGCCGAGGCGATGGAACGGGCCCTGCGGGACGTCGGCATCGCCGGTCGCGCGATGCCGCTGCCCGTCGATCCGGTCGGCGCGACGTGGGAACGGGTGTCGGAGACTTGACTCCTACTCGAAGCCGGCAGTACGATCGCTCCAAGGTGTATCCGTGATCAAGAGCGACCGCTGGATCAGGCGGATGGCCGCCGAGAAGGGCATGATCAAGCCCTTCGAGGATCGGCAGGTCCGGAAGGGGTCGATCTCGTACGGCCTGTCGTCCTACGGCTACGACATCCGGATCGCCGACGAGTTCAAGATCTTCACGAACATCAACACCACGATCGTGGATCCGAAGGGCTTCGATCCGCGATCCTTCGTGGACTACCAGGGCGACGTGGCGCTGATCCCGCCGAATTCCTTCGCCCTGGGGCGCTCGGTGGAGTACTTCAAGATCCCGCGCAACGTCCTGACCATCTGCGTGGGGAAGTCCACCTACGCGCGCTGCGGCATCATCACCAACGTGACGCCCTTCGAGCCGGAGTGGGAGGGCTACGTCACGCTGGAGATCAGCAACACCACACCGTTGCCCGCGAAGATCTACGCCAACGAGGGCATCGCGCAGGTCCTGTTCTTTGAATCGGACGAGGCCTGTGAGACGTCATATGCGGACAGGCAGGGGAAGTACCAGGGCCAGCAGGGGATCGTGCTCCCCACCGTCTAGGTCCTGACGCCGGCCTCGCTGACCGGGGCCAGGAGGTGACGTGCCATGGCTGAGCAGAAGAAAAAGGAAACGAGGCCGACCAAGCCTTCCGAAGGCGGGGGCGAGGACGGCGGAGCGGGCAGTGCCGAGCTGAGCAAGAAGGGCAAGAAGATCAAGGAAGAGCTCGACAACCTGCTCGACGAAATCGACGACATCCTCGAGGAGAACGCCGAGGAGTTCGTCAAGAGCTACGTGCAGCGCGGCGGGCAGTAGTCCGACCGCCTGACGTCACGGAGAGAGCGGGAACGATGCCGATCTACGAATACGGATGCCTCGCCTGCGGGGCCGAGTTCGAGAAGCTCGTGCAGGCGCCCACCGCGGTGGCCTGCCCGTCCTGTCGGAGCGACCGGGTGAGCCGTCGCCTGTCGATCGTCGGGGTGAAGGTGGGCGCCCGCGCCTCGAGCGGGCCTGCCGCGCCCATGGGCGGGGGAGGCGGTTGCTGCGGAGGCGGGTGCGGCTGCCACTGAGCGCCTGATCTCCGCGTGACGACGCGGGGCCCTTCGGGGCCCTTTTGTTTTCGCCATGCGCCGCCGTCGGCTGGACAGGGCCGCGCCGCGCTTCTATACTCGGCGCCGTGGATCTGCGCCAGCTCGAGATCTTCGTCAAGGTCGCCGAGCTGGGCTCGTTTTCCCGCGCGGCCGACGCGCTCTTCCTGACCCAGCCGACCGTCTCGGAGCACATCCGCACCCTCGAGGATGATCTGGGCCTCCGGCTGCTGGATCGGCTCGGCCGAGGCGCCGCGGTGACCCGCGGGGGCGCGCTTCTGCTCTCCTACGCGCAGCGGATGCTCGCGCTGTCGCACGAGGCGCGGCAGGCGATGGAGAGCTTCCAGGGCCGCATGAGCGGCGATCTCCTCGTCGGCGCGAGCACGATTCCCGGCGAGTACATCCTTCCCGCGCTGATCGGACGCTTCAAGGAGAAATTCCCCGACATCGCGATCACCCTGCTCATCGGAGGCAGCCAGGCGGTGACCGAATGGGTCGCGGAGGGACGCGCGGAGATCGGCGTGGTGGGTGCCCGCCCGGCGCATCGGAGCATCGAGTACCGCGAGCTCTTCCCGGACGACATCGTGCTGATCGTCGGCGCGGCGCATGCGTGGCACGGGCGCAAGCAGGTGACCATCGAGGAGCTGCGCGCCGAGCCGCTCTTGCTCCGGGAGCGCGGCTCGGGCACGCGCGCGGCGCTGGAGACCGCCCTCGAGGCGGCCGGGGTGGATCTGGCGGAGTGCCGGGTGGTGGGCGAGATGGGCTCGACCCAGGCGATCAAGCAGGCGGTCAAGGCTTCGGTCGGGGTGTCGCTGGCGTCGCGGCGGGCCGTCGAGGACGAGTGCCGGATCGGAGTCTTGGGGTGCCTCCGGGTGAAGAACCTCAAGATCAACCGCGCGTTCTACCTGGCCACCAATCGGGAGCGGAGCCGCTCGCCGCTGGCCGAGGCATTCCGGGCCTTCGTCGAGGCCGAGGCAGTCTGACGCCTCACCGGCGGTCGACGTCCCCTCCGGAACCGTGATGGACACCCGACTGATCGATCCCAGGACCGGCAAGCAGATCCGTCTCACCGCCTACGCGGCCTGCGCGGGCTGAGCGTCCAAGATGGGTCCTGGAGATCTCCAGGACGTGCTCGGTGATCTGCGGCACGAGGAGCACGCCGACCTGTTGGTCGGGCTCGGCAAGAGCGACGACGCCGCGGTCTACCGCGTGAGCGACGACGTCGCGATCGTGGAGACCGTCGATTTCTTCCCGCCCATCGTCGACGATCCGTACCTCTTCGGCGCGATCGCCGCGGCCAACTCGATGTCCGACGTCTACGCGATGGGCGGCCAGGTGCTCTTTGCCCTCAACGTGGCCGGCTTCCCGCGCGACCTGCCCAAGGACATCATCGCGGCGGTGTTCCGTGGTGGCGCGGACAAGGTGCGCGAGGCGGGCGGCGTCATCGCGGGCGGCCACACCGTGGTGGACGCCGAGCCCAAGTACGGCCTGTGCGTGACCGGCCGCGTCGATCCGCGCCGCATCCTGATCAAGGGCGGCCTGCGCGCCGGGCAACGCGTGTTCCTCTCCAAGCCGCTCGGCACCGGCGTGATCGCGACCGCGGCGAAGAACGACAAGACGGATGCGGCGACGCTGGACGGCGCGGTGGCCAGCATGCTGCGCCTCAACCGCGTGGCCGCCGAGGTCGCCCAGCAGGCGGCGGCCCGCGGCGCCACCGACATCACCGGGTTCGGCCTGCTCGGGCACGCGGGCGAGATGGCGGAGTCGTCCGACGCCGGGATCGAGTTCCGCGCGCGCGACCTGCCGCTCCTGCCGGGAGCGCTGGCGTTGGCGGAGGCCGGCGTGTTCAGCGGCGGGATGGGGCGAAACCGGAGCCATCTCGACGCGGCCTTCGCCGCGCGCGGACGGTTCCACGTCGGGCCCGGCGTGCCGGAGTCACTCGTCAAGCTGCTGTGCGAGTCGGAGACATCGGGCGGGCTGCTGTTCGCGGTGGACGCGCCGCGCGCAGAGCAGGTCTTCGAGGCGTTCGCGAAAGCGGGCGAGGCGGTGTGGGAGGTGGGCACCGTCACCGCGGACGCCCGGCTCGCGCTCGTCTAGGCGCGATCACGCCGGAGCGAGCGTCTAGCGGGAGGCGTCGGAGCGCTTCAGGAAGGCGATCAGCTTCTGGCGGAGCTCGGGCGGCAGCTTGGTCTCGGGATGCTCGCGCAGGCGGCGGGCCGCGTCCACGGTGCCTCGGTACGTATTGACGAAGGCCACGCAGGGCGGGCAGCCGTCGAGATGCCACTCGAGCAACTCGGTCTGGTCCGGCGGCAGCGATCCGTCGATGTAGTCGGCGAGGAGCTCCACGCATTCCGGGCACCCGATCTCTCGTGCCGACCCGCCCATGCCCATTCCCCCTCGCCGATGAGGCAACGTGTGATGTAGCCAAACCTTAACATACGCCCGGCCGGCGGCAAGTCCGTCTTTCGCCGTCGCACGGCGCGCGCGGATTGCCTTGACGCGCACGCTCAGTGTAGGCTCGACGCACACATGCCCGCCCGCGTGGCTCTCGTCACCCCCTTCGCGTCGCCATCGGTCCGCGGCAATGCCATCACGGTCGAGCGGATCGCCCGCGGCCTCCGTCAGCGTGAGGTGGAGGTGCGGGTCTGGGATCTCTCCAGCGTGCCCGAGAGCGCGGTCGAGCACCAGATCGTCCAGTACGGGCCGGCGCTGATTCACGCCTTCCACGCGTTCCGCGCCGGGCCGACCGCCGTGCGCCTGGCCCGTCGGACATCGGTCCCGCTGCTGGTGACCCTGACCGGCACCGACGTGAACCACGATCTCGTCGAGCCCGATACCGAGCCGGTCGTGCGCCGCGTGCTCGACGGCGCGAACGCGGTGGGCGTGTTCGACGAGTCGATGGCCGGCGCGATCCTCGCCGCGATGCCCGAGATCGCGGCGCGCATCGTGGTGGTGCCGCAGAGCGTGGCCTTCGAGCCGGCCACCGGGCACTGGCCGGTGGCGGCGGCGTTGCAGCGTTCTCCCGGTCCGATCGTGCTGTTTCCCGCCGGGCTCCGGAAGGTCAAGCAGCCCATCCGGCCGCTCGAGCCGCTCGATCGGCTCCGGCCCGAGCACCCCGGCCTCGAGCTGGTGTACGTCGGGCCCGTGCTCGACCCCGTCGAGGGCGAGGCGTTCGTCCGCTCGCTGGTCGCGCATCCGTGGGCGCGCCATCTGGGCGCGGTCCCGCACAACCGGATGCCGGCCCTGCTGGAGCTGGCCGACGTGGTGCTCAACTGCTCGCTCTCCGAGGGCGGGATGGCCAACTCCGTGCTCGAGGCGCTGTCGCTCGGTCGCGCGGTCCTCGCGAGCAACATCCCGGGCAATCGCTCGCTCGTGGAGGAGGGCGTGACCGGCTTGCTCTTCGACTCGCCCGACGAGCTGTCGGCCAAGGCGGATCGGCTCCTCAAGGATCCGGACCTCCGGGCCCGGCTCGGCGAGGCCGGACGCGAGCGGGTGAGCGCCCGCTATGGCGCCGACCGCGAGATCGACGGCTACCTCGCCGCGTACACGCGCCTCGCGCCCGCGTTTCGCTGAGACCGCGTACGGCGCGGGGCACGGTCCTTGCTGATCGCCTCGTCGCGGCCCGGTCACCTGCGCGTCCGTGCCGCCGTGAGACACGGTCGGCGTGACGGCGGAGCTCGCGCGCGCGTCCGACGAGCGGTCCGACGGGGCAACTAGTTGACGGGGGTAGACGGCCCCCCTATGATGAGTCAATTCCAAGGCGGGAAAGGAGCCGTTCATGGCGCAGCCTCCCGTGTCGAGCCAGCCTCAGGAGCAGCGGGTCACGGAGTTCGTCAGCTCCTATCAGGCGCTGCGGGCCGAAGTCGGCAAGATCATCGTCGGCCACGCTGACGTCGTCGGCCAGGTCCTGGTCGGACTCTTCGCGGGCGGGCACGTCCTGCTCGAAGGCGTTCCTGGGCTCGGCAAGACGCTTCTGATCAAGACGCTCGCCGAGAGCCTCGAGCTGACCTTCTCGCGCATTCAGTTCACTCCCGACCTGATGCCGGGCGACATCACCGGC
>DATFYA010000072.1 GCA_035315345.1 Candidatus Methylomirabilota bacterium | reverse complement strand
CCACTCGACGTCGGTGACGTTCCTGTCCCGCGCGGCGATGGAGGACGGGGTGGCCGCGCGGCTCGGTCTGCGCAAGACCACGGTCGCGGTGCGCGGCTGCCGCGGCCTCACGAAGGCGGCCATGGTGCACAACGCGTACTGCCCGCGGATGGAAGTGGACGCCGAGACGTACGAGGTCCGGGCGGACGGTCACCTGCTCACGTGCGAGCCGGCGCGGGTGCTGCCGATGGCCCAGCGCTACTTCCTCTTCTGATCGCCGTGCTCGTCATCACCGAGCCTCGACTCTCCGTGGACGAGGCCGGCCTCACGGGCCGGCAGCGCGACACCGTCTGCCTCGGCTGGGAGGAGCGGCGGTGGAACCGGCGGCGGCTCACCACCACCGGGCGACGGGAGGTCGCGCTCGCGCTGCCCACCGGCAGCGTGCTCGAGCCCGGGGCGATCATCGCGGTGGAGGCGGCGTGGTATCTGGTCGTCGAGTCGCGGCCGGAGGCGCTGCTGGCGATCTACCCGGAGAGCCAGGAGCAGGCCGTGCGCATCGCCTTCGACGTGGGCAACCGCCATTTCACCCTGGCGGTGGAGGACGACGCGCTGCTGGTCCCCGACGACCTGGCCATGGAGCAGCTGGTCCGCCGCCTCGGCGTCCGCTGGGAGCGGCGCCAGGCGCACTACTCGCCTCTCGGCGGCGGTGATGACTGACCGCCGGCTCCTCTCGCTGCTGCACTTCGCGGACAGCGCGTTCCCCACCGGCGGCTACGCGCACTCGTTCGGCCTCGAGCACTACTGCCAGGCCGGCCTCGTGCGTGACCGCGATGGCCTGGAGCGCTTCCTGGTGATGCAGCTGGAGGGCTCCGGCGGACCGTGCGACGCGACGGCGGTCGCGGGAGCCTTGCGCGCGGCGGGGCGGGAGGATCTCGAGGCCTGTCGGCAGCTGGACGCGGCGCTCGAGGCCATGAAGGTCGTGAAGGAGTTCCGCGAGGGCAGCCGTCAGATGGGGCGGCAGACCCTGCGGGTGGCCGTCGCGCTCACGGGCGATCGGAACCTCGCCGTCCACCTGGACGACGTCAACACGGATCGGACGTCGGGCCACCACGCGGTCGCCTTCGGCATGGTGGCGGGGACGCTCGGCTGGGACGCCGCGGCCGCGGCCGTCGCGTTCCTGTATTCCACCACCGCGCTGCTGATCGGCGCCGCGCTGCGACTGCTGCCGATGGGCCAGGTCGAGGGGCAGGGCGTGCTGTGGAGCCTGCACCCGGTGATCGAGCGCGTCGCCCAGGACGCCGCCGAGCGCGGCCCCGAGGATCTGTGGAGCTTCACGCCCGGTCTCGACATCCAGGGCATGCTCCACGAGCGCCTGGACGCGCGGCTCTTCCGCTCATGACCGAGGCCGCCCGGGCGAGCGCCCCACTGCCGAAGCCGGTCAAGATCGGGATCGGCGGCCCGGTCGGCTCGGGCAAGACCGCGCTGGTGGAGTCCCTCTCGCGCCGACTGCGCGATGAGCTCGACATGGCGGTGATCACCAACGACATCTACACGCAGGAGGACGCGGAGTTCTTGATCCGTCGGGGCGCCTTGCCGGCCGAGCGCGTCGTCGGGGTGGAGACCGGCGGCTGTCCGCACACCGCCATCCGCGAGGATGCCTCGGTCAATCTCGAGGCGGTCCACCGCCTCGAGCGCCGCTTCCCGGGGCTCGACCTGCTGCTGGTGGAGAGCGGCGGCGACAACCTGGCCGCGACGTTCAGCCCGGAGCTGGTGGACGCCACCATCTACGTCATCGACGTGGCGCAAGGTGACAAGATTCCTCGAAAGGGCGGGCCCGGCATCATGCGGTCGGATCTGCTCGTGATCAACAAGATCGATCTGGCGCCCTACGTCGGCGCGGATCTCGCGGTCATGGAGCGCGACGCCACGCGCATGCGAGGAGGCCGACCGTTTGTCTTCACCAATCTTCGGGCCGGTGAGGGCGTCGATGCCATCGTCTCCTGGATCCGGCGCGACCTGCTCTTTCAGTCCTGACGCGGCCGGGCTGGCCGGGGCGCCGCATCGCACCGGCCGCGACGGACGGCTGCGGCTGGCCTTCGAGGCGCGCGACGGACGCACCGTGCTCCGGGAGCGGCGCTTCACGCTGCCGCTGCAGGCGCTCGAGCCCATGGACCTGGGCGACGGCGGTGCCACGCTCCTGCTCCTGAACCCGACCGGCGGCCTGCTCGCCGGCGATCGGCTGCAGACGCAGATCGCGCTCGGCCCGGGCAGCGCGGTGTGCCTGTCCACGCCGTCGGCCACCCGGGTGTACCGCAGCCCCGGGCCGCCCGCGGTCCAGCACGTGGCGATCGAGATCGGCGGCGGGGCCACGCTCGAGTGGCTGCCCGATCACGTCATTCCCTCACCGGGGGCGCGGCTCCGCCAGTCCACCGAGATCGCGCTGGGCCCCGATGCCACGTTGCTCCACCTGGACGCGTGGGCCGTCGGGCGGGCGGCGCGAGGCGAGACGTGGGGGTTCGACCTGCTCGACAGCCGCCTGACCGTCCGCGACGACTCGGGACTCCTCCTCCGCGAGCGATCGGTCTTGTCGGGCAGCTTGCCGCGCGACGGCCTCGGCGGAACCGAGGGCTTCGGCTACGTCGCCACCTTCGTGGCCGTGCGGTCGGGCTCCGCGGACTGGGACGGCCTGGCGCGCACCCTCCACGAGACGGCGGGCGGGGTGGGAGCCGACCTGCGCGCCGGGGTCACCACGCTCGGCCGCGGCGGGGTCATCGCCCGCCTGCTGTGCGCCTCGGCGCCCGCGCTTCGGTCCGGGGTCGAGGCCTTGTGGACCTGCTGTCGTCGAACGCTGCTGGCCAAGGGGCCGCTTGACCTGCGAAAGCTGTGAGCGCACTCGAGGAGGAGAGACCATGACCGAAGCGCCGACGCCCGAGGACCTGGGCGCGCACGTGGACCGCGCCGCGAAGCTGATCGGCCTGCCGATTCTCCACGCGCATCGCGCCGGCGTCATCCAGGCGATGGGGGTCATCGCGGCGGCGGCAACGCTCGTGATGGACTTCCCGCTCCCGGACGATGTCGAGGCCGCCCCGGTGTTCGAGCCATGAGCGACCTGGACTACGTGGGAAGCGACGGGCTCGGCCTGGTCGCGGCCATCCGCGCCCGGCGGGTGAGCGCGCGGGCCGTCACCGAGGCCGCGCTGGCCCGCGCCGCCTCGCGCGGCGTCGCGGTGAACGCGTTCACCGCGGTGCTGGCCGACCAGGCGCGCGCCGACGCCGAGCGGGTCGACGGAGCCCTCGCGGCCGGCCGCGAGCCCGGCCCGCTGGCCGGCCTGCCGTTCGCAGCCAAGAACCTCTTCGACGTTGCCGGCGTGACCACGCTCGCCGGCTCCCGCATCAATGCGAGCCGACCTCCCGCGAGGCGTGATGCGGCGGCGGTGGCCGCACTGCGGCGGGCCGGCGCCATCCTGATCGGCGCCCTGAACATGGACGAGTACGCGTACGGCTTCACCAACGAGAACGCGCACCACGGCGCCGTGCGCAACCCGCACGATCCGGCCCGCGTGGCCGGCGGGTCCTCCGGCGGCTCGGGAGCGGCGGTGGGTGCCGGGCTCGTGCCGCTCGCGCTCGGCTCGGACACCAACGGCTCGGTGCGCGTGCCGGCGGCGCTGTGCGGGGCCTTCGGCTTCAAGCCGACCTACGGGCGCGTCTCGCGGATCGGCTGCGCGCCGCTGGCGGGCAGCCTCGATCACGTCGGCGCCCTCGGCCGCTCGGTGCGCGATGTCACCGCCGCGTTCGACGCCATGCACGGGCCCGACCCGGAGGATCCGGTCTGCGCCCGCCGTCCCGCCGAGCCCTGCCGACCCGTGCTGGGGCAGGGCATCGACGGCCTGCGCATCGCGGTGCTCGACGGCCACTTCGCCCGAGGCGGAGAGCCGGACGTCTTCGCCGCGGTGGCCGCCGCGGCCTCGGCTCTGGGCGTGTCGCGCCGGGCCACGATCCCCGAGGCCCACCGCGCCCGGGCCGCCGCCATGGTCATCACCGCGTGCGAGGGGTCGTCCAATCACCTCGACGATCTGAAAACGCGGCCGCAGGACTTCGATCCGCTCACGCGCGACCGGTTCCTCGCCGGCGCGCTGGTTCCCGGCGTGTTCTACCAGCAGGCGCAGCGGTTCCGCGCCTGGTACCGCGCGCAGGTGGCCCGGCTCTTCGGCGAGGTCGACGTGCTGCTGGCGCCGACCACGCCGTGCCCGGCGCCGCGAATCGGCCAGGACCGGATGGTGCTGGACGGCGTGGAAGTGCCGGCGCGGGCCAGCCTGGGCCTCTTCACCCAGCCACTCTCCTTCATCGGCCTGCCCGTGCTGTCGGTGCCGGTCCGGACGGGGCCGCTCCCGGTGGGCGTGCAGATCATCGGGGCGCCGTTCCGCGAGGCGCACGTCCTCCGCGTGGGAGCGCTGCTGGAGGCCAAGGGCGTGGCCGCAGCGGTGCTGGCGCCATGACGATCAACGACCCCGCGGTGGTGGCGGAGGTCACCGCCGCATTCCTGGACTACGAGCGCGCGCTGAACGACAACGACGTGCCCGCGCTGACCGCCTGGTTCTGGACGAGCCCGCTCACGATCCGCTTCGGGCTCGCCGAGAACCTCTACGGGCACGAGGCCATCAGCGCGTTCCGACGCGCTCGGCCGAGCGTGGACATCCGGCGCACCATCGCCAACACCGTGATCACCGCCTACGGGTCCGACTTCGCGACCGCCAACACCGAGTTCACCAAGCGCGACTCCGGCCGTCGCGGCCGGCAGAGCCAGACCTGGATGCGGACCGAGGACGGGTGGCGGGTGGTGAGCGCCCACGTGTCCTATTCTCCTGCCCAGGATTGAGGCTGCCTGCTCACGCGGTGGGCACGTCCGATGACCGCCCGGGCCGCGGCCCGGGCTAAGCGCCTGAATTGCCGCCCCAGGTCACGGGCACACGCCTTGCTGCGCAGGAGCGCATGAGCAGGGCAACCGGGCCGGGGCGCTTCGACGAGATGGTCACGACCGCGCTGCCGTCACTGGTGAGCGAGGCGAGGCACGCCGGCGGGCGGGTCTACCGCAGCGTCATGGCACGGATGGAGCTGCCGCTGCTGCGCCACGCGCTCGAGCTGTGCGGCGGCAACCAGCTGAAGGCCGCGAAGCTCCTCGGGATCAACCGGAACACGCTCCGCAAGCGCCTGCGGCTGCTCGGGCTCCTTCCGCCCGCCGGGACGAACGGGACGAGCGCGGGAAGCGCGGCCCACACCGCGTAGGCTGGACGGCCCCCGGGGGGCGGGGTAGACTCCGCAGCGGTGCGTTCGCGAGCCGCCGGGCTTGTCCCGTTGCTGGTCCTCGTCGCCTGCGCGGGCGCGGGCACCGGGCCCGGCTCCGGTGAGCCGGTGCATCATGTGAAAGGCGGCTTCCGGAACCTGGATCCCGATTTCGGGCGGGCGTCCGGCTGGACCCGGTGGACCTTCATCCTGCGCCGGAGCATGCAGAGCCTGACATCCCCCCGTCGCTTCGACGCACCGCGAGTCGCCAACGACGGGGCCGCGCTGCGGAGGCAGCCGCCGTCCACCACGATCACCTGGGTGGGACACGCCACCCTGCTGGTGCAGGTGGACGGGCTCAACGTGCTCACCGACCCGCAGTGGAGCGATCGGGCCGGGCCCACGTCCTGGCTCGGGCCCCGGCGGCTCGGGCCGCCCGGCCTCGCCTTCGAGGCGCTGCCCCGCATCGACGTGGTCGTGATCTCGCACGATCACTACGATCATCTCGACCTGCCGACCGTGAAGCGGCTGGCCGCCGCCCACGACCCGCTCTTCATCGTCCCGCTCGGCCTGAAGCCGTGGTTCGCGGACAATGGGATGACCCACGTCGAGGAGCTCGACTGGTGGCAGGAGCGCGAGCACGGGAGCGTACGATTCATCTGTGTGCCGGCGCAGCACTTCTCGCAGCGCTCCTTCTGGGACGCCAACCGGCGCCTCTGGGCGTCGTGGGCCATCGTGGGTCGGGGAAAGCGGCTGTACTTTGCCGGCGACACCGGATACTTCGCGGGCTTCAAGGAGGCGGGGCGACGTCTCGGACCGTTCGACGTGGCCGCCCTGCCCATCGGCGCCTACGTGCCGGCCGAGATCATGAAGTGGGTGCACGTGACTCCGGAGGAGTCGGTGCAGGCCTTCGTGGACCTGGGCGCGCGGACGATGGTGGCGATGCACTGGGGCACGTTCGATCTCGCGGACGAGCCGCTCGACGAGCCGCCCGTCCGCATGATCGCGGAGATCCAGCGGCGCAACATCGAGGCCTCGCGCGCCTGGATCCTCAAGGTCGGAGAAAGCCGAGCCTGGTGAGGGTGCTCATCATCGAGGACGAGCCGGATATCCGGGACCTGCTCGCCTTCCACCTCGAGCGCGAGGGCTACACGGTCACGAAGGCCGGCAACGGGGCGGAAGGCCTGCGGCTGGCGCGCGCGGCGCCGCCCGATCTGATCCTGCTGGATCTCATGCTCCCGGAGATGGACGGTTTCGAGGTGTGCCGGCGACTGCGCCAGGACCCGGCGACCCAGGGGGTGCCGCTGGTGATGCTCACCGCGCGTGGTGACGAGGTGGACCGCGTGCTGGGCCTCGAGCTGGGCGCCGACGACTACGTGGTCAAGCCGTTCTCGCCGCGCGAGGTGGTGGCCCGCGTCCGCGCGGTGCTGCGTCGCAGCCGCCCCGCCGCCGGCACCACGCCGGTGACCGTCGGTCCCCTGCAGATCGACGCGGCCGCGCACACCGTCTCCGTCGACGGCGTACCGGTCAATCTGGCTCGGCGCGAGTTCGACCTGCTCCGGGCGCTGGTCGAGGCCCGGGGGCGCGTGCTCTCGCGCGAGTTCCTGCTCGAGCACGTGTGGGGCTATACCGCGGCCGGCGAGATCGAGTCGCGCACGGTGGACGTCCACGTGCGCCGCCTGCGCCAGAAGCTCGGACCGGCCGGACCGCGGATCGGCACGGTCACCGGGGTCGGATACCGCCTGGAGCGTGACGACTGATGGCGATGCTCCTGCGGACGATCCGGCGCAGCATCGCGCTGAAGCTGACGCTGACTCTGATCGGCTTCGTGGCCATCTCCGGCGCGGTGGCCGGCCTGTACCTGAGCCGCGCGCTCCAGGCCTTCGCGGTGGAGTCGCTCGAGACCAGGCTCGGGGCGGTGGCCGCGGTGGCCCACGAGGAGGCCGCCGCCGCGCTGCGGAGCGGGACGCCGGCCTCGATGCAGGAGCTCGTGGGACGGATCGCTCGCTCGACCGGCGCCCGGGTGACCCTCATCGCCCCCGACGGACGGGTGCTGGGCGAGTCGGCGCGCGGGCTCGGCGATCTGGCCGCGATGGACAACCACGCCGACCGCCCCGAGGTGCGCGCCGCGCTCGCGGGACGGCAGGGTCGCGACCTGCGGCACAGCACGACCATCGCCGCTCCGCTGCTCTACGTGGCGGTGCCAGTTCGCGTGGACGGACGCCTCGTGGGGGCGCTGCGCCTGGCCCTCCCGGTCTCGGCGGTGACCGCCTCGTACGCCACGCTGCACCAGGTGATGCTGGCGGGTGGTGCGGTGACCCTGCTGGTGGCGCTCGGCATCGGAGTCTTCGTGGCCGGGCGGGTCACCCGGCCGGTGGTGGAGATGCAGTCGATCGCCCGCCAGATGAGCGAGGGCAGCTTCCTCGTGCGCGCCCCTACCGGGTCCACCGACGAGATCGGCATGCTCGGCCGCTCGCTCAACGTGATGGCCGGCCGCCTGCGCGAGAAGATCGGCGACCTCGGGCAGGAGCAGGCCAAGGTCACCGCGATCCTCGACGCGATGGTCGAGGGGGTGGTCGCGGTGGACGGGCAGGAGCATGTCCTGCTGATGAACGAGCAGGCGCGCGCGATGTTCGCGCTGGGCAGCGCCCGCGGGGAGGGCAAGCCGTTCCTCGAGGTGATCCGCAACGCCGACCTCCACGAGATCTTCCGGGCGGTGCACGCGGGCGGGGAGGCGGCGCTGCAACGGGAGATCGAGCTCACCAGCCCGCCGCGGATCCTCGGCGTCAACGCGGTCAGGCTGGCCGCGAGCGGCGACCGCTCCGCCGCGGGGCCCGGCGTGGTGCTGGTGCTCCACGACGTCACCGCGCTCCGGCAGCTCGAGCGGGTGCGCACCGAGTTCGTGGCCAACGTCAGCCACGAGCTGCGGACGCCGCTCACCGCGATCCAGGGCTACCTGGAGACCCTCCTGTCGGGGGCGCTCGAGGAGCGGGAGAACGCGCGCCGTTTCCTCGAGATCGCGCTCCGCCACAGCGAGCGGCTCGGGCGCCTGCTCAACGACCTCACCGATCTCTCCAACATCGAGCTGGGCAAGGTGGCCCTGCGGCGGGAGCCGGTGCGGGTCGACGAGGTGGTCGCCTCGGTGGTCGGCATCATCGCCCCGCGCGCCGCGCGCGCGAAGGTGGACGTGACCTCCCACGTCCCGCCGGATCTTCCCCAGGTCCCGGCGGACCGCGACCGGCTGGCCCAGATCCTGATCAATCTGGTGGACAACGCGGTCAAGTACACGCCCGAGGGCGGCTCCGTGACGGTGACTGCGCGTCGCGTGGCGGAGAGCACGATCGAGACGGCGGTCACCGACACCGGCATCGGCATCCCGCCCGCCGATCTGCCGCGCATCACCGAACGCTTCTATCGCGTCGACCGAGCCCGTTCGCGGGAGCTGGGCGGCACCGGGCTCGGCCTGGCCATCGTCAAGCACCTGGTGATGGCCCACGGCGGCCAGCTCGGCATCGAGAGCGAGCAGGAGCGCGGCACCAGCGTCCGCTTCACCCTGCCCATCGAGCCCCCCGCGGTCTGATCCGGCGGTTGTCCGACAAGTACGCGACAGATCGAGTCTGCCCGCGTTTCCTGAGGCATTTGACAAATCCAGGGTCATGGAAGATTACTTCCGATAGGCGTTCCATTTTCACTTGGGCACCAGCCCAGAACAGGAGGCGACCTATGGCGCTCGCGCGGTTCCGCACCTTTTCCCAGTGACCGGATGATCCTTTGCGAGACGTGACGGATATCCAGGGGCAGATGAATCGGCTCCTCGACAGCTGTTGGGGCCGGCCCAGCCCCCTGGCCGGGCTGGCGCGGGCGTGGGCTCCGGCCGTGGACATGTACGAGAGCAAGGATGAGCTGGTCATTGCGGCCGAGCTGCCCGGACTGATCCATCCGGGGAGCGCAGCAGCGGCCGCATGAGGTGATGCATGACAGCGACTACCGAGCCGAGCGCTGGTGGGGCACGTTCGAGCCTCGTCTAAGGGGGCGGAGAGTCCCGGCGGGCAGGGGCCCAGCCAACTCCGCTCCCGCCGGCTCGTTTCTTCAAAACGTCAACGACCAATCTGGAGGCACCTGCGATGAGACGCCGAAGCGCAACGGTACGCTTCCCGGTGCTGGCAACGCTCGCACTGACCGTGCTGTTCCTGGCCGGCTGTGCAGGCCCGCTCAGAGACCCCCACATCGTCGGCCCGGCCGGACCTGCCGGCCCGGCCGGGCCTGCCGGCCCTCCTGGCCCGCCAGGACCACCCGGGCCGGCAGGTCCTTCGGGACCCGGTGGACCGCCCGGTGTCGCCGGCGCGCCTGGGCCAGCCGGCGCACCGCAAGCGTGGACGTCGTTCAGCGACATCCTGTTCGACTTCGACAAGAGCAACGTCCGCTCGACGGAGACGCCCAAGGTCGACAAGCTGGTGCAGTACATGAGGGACAACCCCAATATCGAGATCGGGCTCGATGGCTACACGGACCCGCGGGGCAATAGCTCCTATAACCGGAAGCTCAGCCAGCGTCGCGTGGACGCGGTGAAGGCCGCGCTGGTGGGCGCAGGCGTCCCGTCGTCGCGGATTCGCACGGGTGCCTTCGGCGAGACGCGGCCGAAATGCACCGAGTCCAACGAGACATGCTGGCAGCAAGACCGGCGGGTCGAAGTGCTCGTGCGTCCCGGAGGTTGACGCCGGCAGTGACAAGGGGGTGGCATCGTGTCGCCCCCTTGTCATCCCGCTCGCGGGGCATAGGCCGACCCTATCCAAAAATCGCACGCGCATCGGCAGGATGGATTGGACCTTTTGAGACGGCCCTGTACCATGTCGCCCGCGCCGGCCGAGTCCGGCGATCTTGCTGGGCATGAGGGACTAGGGAGGCCGTTCATGAGACGACGTGCGTTTCTGAAGACCGGAATGGGTGTGGCCGCGACCGCCGCGGTCGGGGGCCTCGCGCGGCCGTGGCGTTCGGCCGGCGCCGCTCAAGCCGGGGAGGCCAGGTGGCGCACGTTCGAGGTCGTGACGCGCGCCGAGGTCACCAATCCCACCGGCCCGACGCGCGTGTGGATCCCGCTGCCGGTGCAGCCGGACACCGACTACCTGAAGAGCCTCGGGCAGAGCTGGAGCGGCAACGCCGCCGCCACCCGCATCATCCGCGACGAGAAATACGGCGCGGCCATCTTGTACGCCGAGTGGCCGGCCGCCGAGAAGGCGCCCGCGGTGGAGGTGACGACGCGCTTTGCGACGCGCGACCGGATCGTGGACGTGACGAAGGCCGGCGGCAATCCGACGCCGGAGGACCGCTCCACGCTGAACAGGTATCGGGAGTCCACGAAGCTGATCCGCACCGACGGCATCGTGAAGAAGACCGCCCAGCAGATCACCAAGGGCGTCGACGGCGACGTGGAGAAGGCCCGTGCGATCTACGAGTGGATCGTGGAGAACACGTTCCGTGACCCGAAGGTGCGGGGCTGCGGCGTCGGCGACATCCGCGCGATGCTCGAGACCGGGAATCTGGGCGGCAAGTGCGCCGACCTCAATGCGCTCTTCGTGGGGCTGGCCCGCGCGGCCGGCCTGCCCGCCCGTGACGTGTACGGTATCCGGGTCGCCGACTCCGCCGAGTTCAAGTGCCTGGGCAAGAGCGGCGACATCACCCGGGCGCAGCACTGCCGGGCCGAGTTCTATGCTGCGAGCCTGGGGTGGGTGCCGGTCGACCCGGCCGACGTGCGGAAGGTCGTGCTGGAGGAGCGGGGCGGCATCCCACTCGACGATCCGACCACCCGGAAGGCACGGGCCAAGCTGTTCGGCCAGTGGGAGATGAACTGGCTCGCCTACAACTACGCCCACGACGTGAAGCTGGCCGGCTCGAAGGACGACCCGATCGCCTTCCTGATGTACCCGGAGGCCGAGACCGCGGAGCGGCGGAAGGACAGCCTCGACCCCGACACCTTCAAGTACAAGATCACCTCGCGCGAGCTGGGCGCCTGATCCCAGCCCCCGCTCGCTAAAATCTCTCCGACGGCCCCCGCCGCCGCGCGGGGGCGTCGCGCTGTCCGCCTCCGGCGTTTACCGATGATTTACCCCCGCGTCATCAATCCGTAACCGCACGCGGGCAGACTGCGCCCATGACGACCGCGACACGGCAGCGCGCGGGGGTCGATCCGATGGTGGCAAACCGGCGGGGCATGCCGGAGCAGCAGCCGGGCGCGAGCGGCAATCGGCCCGGCAAGGTGCTGGTGGTGGAGGACGAGGCCGATGTGGCCGAGATGCTCCGCCACAACCTCGGGAAGGAAGGCTACGACGTCCGGCTCGCCGCCAACGGCATGGACGCCCTCCGCCAGGTCAAGGACGTCCGGCCCGACGTGATCCTGCTCGACATCATGGTGCCCCAGCTCAACGGCTGGGAGACCTGCCGCCGCCTCAAGCAGGACCGGGAGACGCAGGCCATCCCCGTGATCATGGTGACCGGCCGAGTCGAGGAAGGCGACAAGGTGCTCGGCTTCGAGATGGGCGCCGACGACTACGTGACCAAGCCGTTCTCGCCGCGCGAGCTGGTGGCGCGAGTGCGGGCGGTGTCGCGTCGAGGCCGGACTGGGGAGGACTCGGCGGGCCAGCCGCTGCGGGCAGGCGACCTCGAGATCGATCGGCAGCGCTTCGAGGTCAAGATGAAGGGCCGGCTCGTGGAGCTCACCCGCAAGGAGTTCGATCTACTCGCGGCGCTCGTCCGCACCCCCGGCCGCGTGTTCGGCCGCGAGGAGCTGCTCGACCTGGTCTGGGGCCAGGATGGATTCGTCGAGCCCCGCACGGTCGACGTGCACGTGGCCCGGCTGCGGGCGAAGTTCATCGCCGCGCGAGCGCCCGGGCCCGGGATCGAGACGGTGCGCGGAGTCGGCTACCGGTTCCGCGAGCCGGCGTGAGTGGCCGTTCGATGCTCCGCGCCAACCCAAAGGAACAAGACAAGGAGATCGTGATGAAGAGATGGCACGTCCTCGCGTGGATGCTGGTGATCGCCGTCGCGTGGCTGCCGCTCCCGGCCGGTGCCCAGATGCTCATAAACGGGGCGGGCGCCACGTTCCCCTATCCGATCTACTCGAAGTGGTTCGAGGCGTACATCCAGGTGGATCCGGAAGTGCGCTTCAACTATCAGTCGATCGGCAGCGGCGGCGGCATCCGGCAGATCTCGGAGCGCACCGTGGACTTCGGCGCCTCCGACGGTCCCATGACTGATGACCAGCTCAAGAAGGCACCGGGCGAGCTCTTCCACATCCCCACCGTGCTCGGAGCGGTGGTGGCCACCTACAACCTGCCGGGCAACCCGCAGCTCTCCTTCACGGGTGACGTGCTGGCGGACATCTTCCTCGGAAAGATCACCAAGTGGAATGACGCGCGGATCAAGGCGCTCAATCCGTCGACCAGCCTGCCCGACCAGCCCATCGTGGTGGTCCACCGCTCGGAC
Source organism: Candidatus Methylomirabilota bacterium (assembly GCA_035315345.1). Classification (NCBI taxonomy): domain Bacteria; phylum Methylomirabilota (SeqCode); species Candidatus Methylomirabilota bacterium. The sequence goes on along the minus strand of DATFYA010000072.1, from coordinate 27,798 downwards.
GGCAGCGGCACGACGTACATCTGGGTGGACTATCTCTGCAAGATCAGCCCGGAGTGGGAGCAGAACGTTGGCCGCGGCACGTCGGTGAAGTGGCCGGTTGGACTGGGCGGCAAGGGCAATGAAGGGGTCGCCGGCCAGGTGAAGAACGCGCCCGGGTCGCTGGGGTACGTGGAGCTGGCTTACGCGATCACCAACAAGCTGCCCGCCGCGAAGGTCCGGAACCAGGCGGGCAAGTTCATCGAGCCGACGATCGAGAGCACGACCGCGGCAGCGGCGGGGGCGGCGAGCAGCATGCCGGCCGATTTCCGGGTGTCCCTGACGAACGCGGCGGGGGCCGAGGCCTATCCGATCGCCAGCTTCACGTGGCTGCTCGTGTACAAGGACCAGACCAACGAGGCCAAGGGCCAGAACCTCGTGAAGTTCCTGTGGTGGGCCATCCACGATGGCCAGAAGCATCCCGCGGCGCTGCTGTACGCTCCGCTGCCGGCCCCGGTGGTGAAGGAGATCGAGGCCAAGATCAAGCAGATCACCTTCTCGGGCCGGCCGCTGCTGGCGGCGCACTAGGCTCGATGGCGGGCGAGTCGACCGCCGGGACGGGGACGGCCGATCGGCTGTCCCTGCCTCCGCGCGCCATCGGCGGTAGCCGGGCCGGTCGGGGCGACCGCGTGTACACCGCGGTCCTCCTCTCATCGGTGTCGCTCGTGCTGCTGCTGGCGGCGGGGCTCGTCGTCGCGCTGGTCCGGGAATCGTGGGACGCGATCCGGACCTTCGGGTTCCGCTTCCTGGTGACGTCGCACTGGGATCCCGTGGCGGGCGAGTTCGGGGCCCTCCCGTTCGTCTACGGGACGCTCCTCTCCTCACTGCTGGCGCTCCTGATCGCGGTCCCGCTCTCGCTCGGGGCGGCCATCTTCCTGGCCGAGCTGGCTCCATCGTGGATCCGTCCGCCCATCGCGTTCCTCATCGAGATGCTCGCGGCGGTCCCGAGCGTCGTGTACGGCCTATGGGGCATCTTCGTGCTGGTGCCGTGGCTACGCGACTGGGTCCAGCCGGCGCTGGGGCGGACACTGGGCTTCCTGCCGCTGTTCCAGGGCCCCCCTTACGGCATCGGCATGCTCGCGGCGGGCATCATCCTGTCCATCATGATCATGCCCTTCATCACATCGGTGAGTCGCGAGGTCCTGCTCGCGGTGCCGGGCTCGCAGCGTGAGGCGGCGCGAGGCCTGGGTGCAACCCGGTGGGAGACGACCCGCATCGCCGTCCTGCGCTACGGACGGTCGGGGCTCATCGGTGCCTTCCTGCTGGGCCTCGGAAGGGCGCTCGGGGAGACGATGGCGGTCACCATGGTGATCGGCAACCGGCCCGAGATCGCCGCCTCCTTGTTCGCGCCCGGCTACACGATGGCCAGCGTGCTCGCCAACGAGTTCACCGAGGCGACGTCCGACCTCTACGTGTCGGCGCTCGTCGAGATCGGTCTCCTGCTCCTCCTGGTTACCGTCGTCGTAAACGGGTTCGCCAAGCTCCTGGTCTGGAGCGTGGGCGGCCCGGTGCGGGGCACGCGGGAGTGAGTCCCCGGGTCCGGCGGCTCGTCAATTCCGCCATGAGCGGGCTCACGTTCGCGGCGGCCGTACTCGCCATCTGTCCGCTCCTGCTGATCTTCGGATTCCTCCTGTACCAGGGCGCGTCGGCGCTGAACTGGGACTTCTTCGTTCACCTCCCGAAACCGGTCGGGGAGGCCGGCGGCGGCGTGGCCAACGCGATCGTGGGCAGCCTGATCGTGATCGGTCTGGCCGTCGCGCTCGGGCTGCCCGTGGGAATCCTGGGTGGCGTCTACCTGGCGGAGTCGCGCGACCGCCGGCTGCCGTGGCTGCTGCGGTTCGTCGCCGACGTGATGAACGGGGTCCCGTCCATCGTGTTCGGGATCTTCGCCTACACCGTGGTGGTGCTGCCGATGCGGCGCTTCTCGGCCCTGGCCGGGGGCCTGGCGCTGGGCCTGATCCTGATCCCGATCGTGCTTCGGACCACCGAGGAGATGGTGCGGCTGGTCCCCAACGCGCTGCGGGAGGCCGGGCTCGGCCTGGGCCTGCCCCAGTGGAAGGTGAGCCTGCGGATCGTCATCCCGGCGGCCCGCGCAGGCATCATCACCGGGATCGTGGTCGCGGTGGCGCGAATCGCCGGGGAGACCGCTCCGCTGCTGTTCACCGCGCTCGGCAATCGCTTCTGGCACCAGGGGCTGGATCAGCCGATCGCCGCGCTTCCGCTGCAGATCTACGCCTACGCCATCGCCCCCTACGACGACTGGCACCGCCAGGCCTGGGCGGGGGCCCTGGTGCTGATCACGCTGGTATTCCTGGCGAGCCTCGCGGCCCGAGTGGCGACGCGGGACCGGGCCATCGCGCGGCTCCGGTGAGCATGGGAGACGGTCTCTACGTCAAGGGCCTCCGGGCCTGGTTCGGTGACAGCCTGATACTGAAGGGGGTCGATCTCACGGTCGCACCCAACGCGGTGACGGCCATCATCGGACCGTCCGGCTGCGGGAAGTCCACGTTCATCCGCTGCGTCAACCGCATGCACGAGACGGTTCCGGGGGCGCGGGTGTCCGGGCAGGTGCTGCTCAACAGCGAGGATCTCTACGCACCGGGCGTGGACCCGGTGCAGGTGCGGCGGCGGATCGGCATGGTATTCCAGAAGCCCAATCCGTTCCCGACCATGTCGGTCTTCGACAACGTGGCGGCCGGGCTGCGACTCGGGAGCATCCGGCGGAAGGCGCACCTCCACGAGCCGGTGGAGCGGGCGCTCCGCCACGCGGCGCTCTGGGACGAGGTGAAGGACGAGCTCGACAAATCGGGCGTGAGCCTGTCGGGTGGCCAGCAGCAGCGCCTCTGCATCGCGCGGGCCCTCGCGGTGGATCCGCAGATCCTCCTGATGGACGAGCCGTGCTCGGCCCTCGACCCGATCGCCACCGCCAAGATCGAGGAGCTGATCCACGATCTCAAGAAGGAGCTGACGATCGTCATCGTCACCCACAACATGCAGCAGGCGGCACGAATGTCGGAGTGGACCGGCTTCTTCCTGTTGGGGGAGCTGGTGGAGTTCGGGGTGACGAAGGACATGTTCACGACCCCCGGTGACAAGCGGACCGAGGACTACATCACCGGCCGCTTCGGATAGGCGAGGAGGGACTTCCGGTGCAACGACATTTCCACGAGGAACTCGAGGGCGTCAAGCACACGCTGCTCGCCATGGGAGGTCTCGTCGAGGACCAGATCCGTCGGGCCATGAAGGCGCTCCTGGAGCGCGACGACGCGCTCGCCCAGGAGGTCATCGACCGCGATCGGCAGGTGAACACCTACGACGTCGAGATCGACGAGCAGTGCGTGAGCCTGCTCGCGCTGCATCAGCCCGCGGCGGGCGACCTGCGCTTCATCACCACCGCCATGAAGATCGTCACCGACCTGGAGCGCATCGGCGACCAGGCGGTGAACATCGCCCAGCGCGTCCTCGAGCTGAACCGCGAGCCCCGGCTCAAGCCGTACATCGATCTCCCGCGCATGGCGGAGCGGGCCCAGCGCATGGTCAAGGAGAGCCTCGACGCCTTCGTGGCCCGGGACACCGCGCTGGCCCGGCGGGTGTGCGGGGAGGACGCGGAGGTGGACGCGCTCAAGGAGCAGATCTTCCGCGAGCTGCTGACCTTCATGATGGAGGATCCGCGGACGATTCCGCGCGCGATCCGGGTCATCCTGATCTCCCGCTTCCTGGAGCGGGTCGCCGACCACGCCACCAACATCGCCGAGATGGTAGTGTACCTGGTCGAGGGCAAGATGATCCGGCACACGCTGGCCTGAAACGACCGGGATGTATACTGGCTCTGTGAGTGCTGATCGCAGGTATCAACTGCAGTCCGAGGAAGCCAACCGCCGTCTGGACGCCCTCCTGGAGCACCTCCGGGTCCCCGAAGCCGCCTGGCCGTTCTACGCCGAGATGCTCACCACCGCGCTCAAGATGTACGAGGACGGCGCGGGCGTCGCGGATCTCAAGATCGCCAACGCCGCGTTCAAGGAGATCCGCTACGGGTTCAAGGTGTTCGCGCCGTGGCGCAACGTCCCGAAGGTCACCATGTTCGGCTCGGCGCGCACGCCGCGATCGAGCCCGATCTCCGAGCAGGCCTTCGCCTTCAGCAAGCGCATCACCGGGGCGGGCTGGATGGTGATGACCGGGGCGGGCGCGGGCGTGATGGGCTCGGCCCAGGAGGGAGCCGGGGCGGAGCGGTCGTTCGGCCTCAACATCCGGCTGCCTTTCGAGCAGGAGGCCAACCCCTGGATCGCCGACGATCCCAAGCTGATCTCGTTCAAGTACTTCTTCACCCGCAAGCTGTTCCTGGTGCGCGAGGCCCACGCGATGGTCTTCCTGCCCGGCGGCTTCGGCACCGCGGACGAGGCCTTCGAGGCCCTGACCCTCGTGCAGACCGGCAAGTCGCCGGTGCTCCCGCTGGTCATGCTGGACGAACCCGGCGGGACCTACTGGAAGCGCTTCGACGAGTTCGTCCGGCGCGAGATGGTCGGACGGGGACTGGTCTCCGCGAACGATCCGGGCCTCTATCGCATCACCGACGACGTGGAGCAGGCCGCGACCGAGGTGGAGAGCTTCTATCGCCTCTGCCACTCGCAGCGGTACGTGCGGGACTCGCTCGTGCTGCGGATCCGCCACGCGCTGGCCGAGACCGTGCTGGCCGACGTCAACCTGCAGTTCCGGGACATCCTCACCGCGCCGGCCACCCAGGCGCCCGGGCCGGTGCCGGGCGAGGGCGACGAGCTACCCGACCTTCCGCGGCTGGTGTTGCCGTTCAACCGCTCGGACTACGCCCGCCTGCGCAGCCTGCTGGACTTCGTGAACGCGGCCGGCTGAGCCCGGCCCGCGCCGACTGCTAGCTCTCCGCCTCGTCCCGCTCCTCGGTGTGCTGACAGTTCGTGCACACCCAGGTGCGCAGCAGGGTGATCCGCTTCGGATCGCGCCTCAACGTCCAGGGCATGAGCTTGCGGGCGCCACAGACCGGGCACGTCTCGGTGGCCTGACCCGGCTGGACCTCGTGGGGGAGCCAGGGGATCTTGGGTTTCATGCGCGCGATTATACGTGATCGAGTCGGGAGCGGGGTGGCTTAGCGTAGTCCGGTGGACGCCTCGGGCCGGATCGTCTGGACGCTGGTCGGCCTCGGCGCGCTCGCGCTCGTCGTCGCGCTTCCGCTGGCCGTGCGCAGCCGCTTCGAAGGCGTCTGGATCCCGTCCGCGTCGATGGCGCCGACGCTGCTGGCCGGCGACTACGTGTTGATGGACAAGGCGGCCCACTGGCCCGCGCGCGGCGATCTGGTGGTGTTCACGGATCCGGCCGAGGCCGATCAACTGCTGGTCAAGCGCGTCGTCGGCGTGGGCGGCGAGCAGATCGTCGTGGACGGCCACGACGTCTACGTCAACTGCGAGCCGCGGAGCGATGGATGCCGCCCGCTCGCCGAGCCGTACGCCGACTGGAGCGCCGAGGCGCGGGCGCCCGGCAACGCGGGGCCGGTCCAGATCCCGACCGAGGCGGTCTTCGTCATGGCCGACAACCGGAACGCGGGCGAGGACAGCCGGCACTGGGGCCCGCTGGCGCGCGACCGCATCGTCGGCCGTCCGGTGTGGGTCTACTGGTCCGCGGACGGAGACGGCCACCCGCGGTGGGACCGCGTCGGCCGGCGCCTCCACTAGCTCGCGATCGCGGCGGATGCCGAACGCCTTCCGGCTGCTCTTCGTGGCCAACGTCGTGTTCGCCACGAGCTACGGCGTCACGCGGGTGGTGCTCGACGACGTGCCGCCCGCGATGCTCGGCTGCGCGCGCTCCGTGATCGGCGCGGTGATCCTGGTGACCTGGGCCGGGCGCGGGCTCCGCACCGAGCGGATCGCCGCGCGCGACCACGGGCGCATCGCCCTGATGGGCGTGGTGGGCTTCGCGCTGGCCTTCGGCCTCGGCAACTGGGGCATCGAGCGCTCCACCGCCAGCAACGCCGCGCTGCTGATCACCGTCGAGCCGACCTCGCTCCTCCTGCTCTCGCCGGCGCTCCTGGGCGAGCGGTTGACCCGGCGCGAGGCCGTCGGGGCCGCGCTGGCCCTGTTCGGCACCGTGGTGGTGGTGGTGAACGGTATCCCCGGTCTCACGCAGTCGCTGGCCCCGCACTGGCGCGGCGACCTGTTGCTGATCCTCTCCGGCCTGGCCTACGCGGCGTACTCGCTGCTGGGCCGCGGGGTGCTGGCGCGCCACCCGGTGCTGGTCGTGACCGCATGGTCGATCCTGTGGGGCGCGCTGACCATGGCGCCGCTCGCATGGCTCGAGTGGCGCGCCGGCCTCACGCCGCGGTGGACCGCGGGCGCGGTGGCGGGAACGCTCTACCTCGGGGTGGTCATCACCGCGCTGGGCTACGCGGTCTGGAACTGGTGCCTCGAGCGGCTGGGCGCCTCGCGCGTGGCCATCTTCGTCAACGTGCAGCCGCTCGCGGGCGCCCTGATCGGGGTGTGGTGGCTGCACGAGCCGCTGACCGTGTTCACGGTCGTGGGCGGGCTCGCGATCCTGACCGGCCTGCACCTGACGGTGAAAGCCGGCGGGAGAGAGTAGAATACCCGACATGCGGCGGGTCCGAGTGGGGCTGGCCCAGGTCAATCCGACGGTGGGAGCCGTCGAAGCCAACGCGCGCATCGTGACCACCGGCATGGAGCGCGCGCGCACCCTCGGCTGCGACATCGTCGCGTTCCCCGAGCTGGTGTTGACCGGCTATCCGCCGGAAGATCTGCTCTTCAAGCCCGCCTTCATCGAGGCCAACCTGCGCGCGCTGGCGGATGTCGCGCGGGCGAGCCGGGGCCTCACCGCGGTTGTCGGCTTCGTGGACAAGCGTGACGACATCTTCAACGCGGCGGCCATCCTGCACGACGGTGCGCAGGCCGGCACCTATCACAAGCAGTACCTGCCCAACTACGGGGTCTTCGACGAGAACCGCTACTTCCAGTCGGGCACCGAGGCGCCCGTCTTCACGCTGGGCGACACGGTGGTGGCCGCCAACATCTGCGAGGACATCTGGTACCCGACCGGCCCCACCACGCTGCAGGCGCTCGGGGGTGCGGAGCTGGTGCTGAGCATCAACGCCTCGCCGTACCACGCGGGCAAGGGGCGCTTCCGCGAGAAGATGCTGGCGACCCGCGCGGCCGACGACCTGGTCTGCCTGGCCTTCGTCAACATGGTGGGCGGGCAGGACGAGCTGATCTTCGACGGCCAGTCCTTCATCTTCAACGAGAAGGGCGAGTGCCTGGCGCGGGGCAAGGCCTTCCAGGAGGACTTCGTGGTCGCGGACCTGGATCTCGACGAGGTCTTCCGGGCGCGGCTGCACGACTCGCGCCGGCGCAAGGAGAAGCTGCGCGCCACCGGCGCCCAGTCGCGGCGCATCGCGCTGCCGCCGCTGCCCGCGCCGGCCCGCCCCAAGCTGCCGCCGCACGAGGTGGCGGTGCTCGAGCCGGTGGACGAGATCTACGAGGCGCTCGTGCTCGGCACCCGCGACTACGTCACCAAGAACGGGTTCACCCACGTGGTGCTCGGCCTCTCCGGCGGCATCGACTCCTCGCTGGTCGCCGCGATCGCGGTCGAGGCCCTGGGCGCGGCCAACGTCACCGGCGTGACGATGCCGTCGCAATTCTCCTCGGCGGGCACGCGCGGCGACGCGGCGCGGCTGGCCCGCAACCTGGGCATCGAGTTCTTGCGCCTGCCCATCCAGCCGGTGCTGCAGGCGTACCGCCGCGCGCTCGCCAAGCCGTTCAAGGGGCTGAAGGAGGACGTCACCGAGGAAAACCTCCAGGCACGCATCCGCGGCAACTACCTGATGGCGCTCTCCAACAAGTTCGGCTGGCTGGTGCTCACCACCGGCAACAAGAGCGAGATCGGCGTCGGCTACTCCACGCTCTACGGCGACATGGCGGGCGGCTTCGCGGTGATCAAGGACGTGCCCAAGACGCTCGTGTATCAGGTATCCGAGCACGTCAACCGCCGCGCCGGCCGGGACGTCATCCCGCGCTCGGTGTTCGAGCGCGCCCCGTCGGCCGAGCTGCGGCCGGACCAGACCGACCAGGACACCCTGCCGCCGTATCCCGTTCTCGACGCGATCCTCGAGGCGTACGTGGAAGGCGATCAGGGCGTGGCGGACATCGTGGCGCGCGGCTTCGACGGCGCGACGGTCAAGCGGGTGATCGCCATGGTGGACCGCAACGAGTACAAGCGCCGCCAGGGTCCCATCGGCATCAAGATCACGCCGCGCGCCTTCGGCAAGGACTGGCGCCTGCCCATCGTCAACCGCTTCCGCGAGTAGCCTCGCGGCGGCCGGCTTCGACCGCGATGTCTCCCGGCGGACGGATCGACCCCGCAGATCATCTGGCCCGCCCCTGGCGCGTCCACGCCCTCGCCGCCGCGGAAGGGCTGGCCCTCCACGACATCTGGGAGGTCCCGACCCCGCTTCCCGCCGACGTCTCGCTCGCGCACTGGGTCGAGGCCTTCCGCGGCGAGCAGTCGTCGGCGGCGACCCGGGCGCTGTTCGCCATCCGCTGGTGGCTCGGCCGGCGGTTCGGCTGGGACCGCGGCAGCGCCGGCTTCGTGCCGATCTACCGGGAGGCCGAGGAGCAGCTGTCGCGGATCGAGAACCGGACGGTGACCGGGTTCCTCCACCTCTCGCTGGTGGAGCGGCGCCCGCGGCTGGCGGTGTACGTGAGGCCGCACGGCGGGCTCGGGCGCGCGTACATGCGTCTCATCGAGCCCTTTCGCCGCCGGGTGGTCTATCCCGCGCTGCTCGCGGCGGGCGTCCGCGCGGTGCGCCGGCTGGCGCCCCGCTGACACGCGGCTCAGGAGGGCGACAGGGCGTCGAGCGACTGCAGCGTGGCGAGGCGGCGGTAGATGCCGTCCTCGCGGGCCATCAGCTCGTCGTGGGTCCCCGTCTCGGCGATGCGGCCTCCGTGCACGACCACGACCCGGTCGGCGTGCTTCACGGTGGCCAGCCGGTGCGCGATCACCAGCACGGTGCGGCCGCGCATCAGCTCGGAGAGCGCCTGCTGGACGAGGAATTCGCTCTCCGCGTCGAGGTCCGAGGTGGCCTCGTCCAGGATCAGGATCGGCGGATCCTTGAGAAACGCCCGCGCGATCGCGAGCCGCTGGGCCTGGCCGCCCGAGAGCTTGACCCCGCGCTCGCCCACCGGGGTGGCGTAGCCCTCGGGCAGGGCCGCGATGAAGTCGTGGGCCTGGGCCTGCCGCGCCGCCCGCTCGAGCTCGGCGAGGGTGGCGCCGGGCCGGCCGTAGGCGATGTTGTACTCGATCGAGTCGTGGAACAGGAACGTGTCCTGGGTCACGATGCCGATGAGGCCGCGAAGCGAGCCCACCGTGACCGTCCGGAGATCGTGGCCGTCCAGCGTGATACGGCCGGCGGTGACGTCGTGGAAGCGCGGCAGCAGCTCCATCAGCGTCGTCTTGCCCGCGCCGGACATGCCCACGAAGGCCACCAGCTCGCCCTTCCGCACGGTCAGCGAGATGTCCTGCAGGGCCCACGTCTCCGACTCCGGATAGCGGAACCCCGCGCCCTCGAACACGATGGTGTCGGTGAAGCCGGCGAGGGCGTGCGCGTCCGGGGCGTCCACGATGGCCGGCGGCGTGTCGAGGATCTCGAACACCCGCTCCACCGAGGCGATGGACTGCTGCACGGTGTTGGCCATGCGGGAGAGCTGCCGCACCGGCCCGTAGAGCAGGATCACCGCGGCGGTGAACGAGAAGAACTCGCCCGGGGTCAGCGCGCCGGAGATGACCCGGTAGCCGCCGTACCAGAGCGCGCCCATGATGGCCAGCGCGCCCAGCACCTCCATGATCGGCTCGGCCATCTCGTCGACGCGGCGGTCCTTGAGGGCCAGGGCCAGGAGCCGGTCGTTGACCTGATCGAATCGCTCCTGCTCGAGGCGCTCGCGCCCGAAGGCCTTGACGATCTTCGTCCCGGTGAAGGACTCCTGCAGGACCACGTTCAGCTCGGCGATCTTCTGCTGGGCGCGCCGGTTGATCTTGTAGAGCTTGCGGCCGATGATCCGGACCGCGAGCCCGACCACCGGGAACACCGCGATCGCGATCAGGGCCAGCACCCACTCGCGCAGGAACATCACCACGATCAACGCGACGATGGTGCCGACGTGCCGCACCGCCATCACGAGCACGGTGGAGGACAGGCGGGCCAGCCGGTTGACGTCGGTCACCACGCGGGTCATCAGCTCGGCGGAGTGCAGGGAGGCGAAGAAGGACAGCGGCATGGACTGGATGTGGGCGTACAGCTCGCCGCGGATGCGGGCGATCACGCGCTCGCCCACCGAGGCCATCAGGTAGGACTGGCCGAAGCGCCCCGCGCCCTTGATCACGTAGGTCGCCAGCAGCACCAGCGGGATCAGGCGCAGCATCGTCACGTCGCGCTTCAGGAAAATGTCGTCCATCGCCGGCTTGACCAGCCACGCGATGAAGGCCTCGGAGCCCGACACCACCAGGGCGAGCACCCCGCCCAGCGCCAGGAGCGGCCAGTAGGGCCGCAGATACGGCACCAGGCGCGTGAGGAGGTGATAGCGCGCGGTCACGCCGTCCTCCGCGCGGCGAGCAGCCGCTGGTAGAGCGCTTCCGTGCGCTGGATCTTCTGGGCCATCGAGAACACGGCTTCGACGCGCTTGCGGCCGGCCCGGGCCATGGCCTTGGCCCGCGTCGGGTTCTCCAGCACGCGGAGGATCGCCTGGGCCAGCGCGTCCGGATTGCGGGGCGGGACCAGCAGGCCGGTCTCGCCCTCGACGATCAGCTCGGGGTGCCCCTCGATGTCGGTGGCCACGACCGGGGTCTCGACCGCGAGGGCCTCGCGGAGCGAGCCGGTGAGCCCGAGACCCGCGTAGGAGGCGTCGACGACCAGGTCGCTGCCGGACAGGATCTCGGGGATGTCCTCGCGGTGCCCGAGCACGAACACCGACTCGCCGATCCCGCGCCGGAACGCCTTGTCCCGCAGGACCGGCACGCGCGGCGGCGGCGCCCCCACGAAGAGCAGGCGGGCGTGGGGGGCGGCGTGGCAGACGCGGGTCATGGCCTCGAGCACGTCGTCGTTGCCGCGCCACGAGCGGATGCCGACCTGGGTGACCAGGGCGTGGCCGGGCCCGAGCTGAAGCTCGCTGCGGATGGCCCGGCCGTCGACGCCGGCATGGAAGCGTCCGAGATCGGTGCCCGAGTAGATCACCTCGATCTTGCCCGGCGACACGCCGGCCGACACCAGCCCGCGCTTGATCGACTGGCAGACCGCCACGATGGCGGTCACGCGCGACGTGGTGTAGCCGAGCCGGCTCCAGCGGTCGGGCGGAAAGCTCACCCCGCGGTTCAGGATCAGCACCGGGATGCGCACGACCAGGCCGGCGAGAAGGGCGAGGGTACGAGCCCGGCCCTTCTGGCAGTGGACGACGTCGATCCGGTGCTCGCGGATGAGACGGGCCAGCGCCCACGCGGAGGCCAGATCCGCCCCGCTTCGCATCGGCACGGTGGCGTGCTGCACGAGCCCGGAGGCGCAGGCGCGCTCCCAGTGGGGGTTGGGCCGCGTGGCCACCACGACGTGATGGCCGTGCCCGGCCAGGCCGGTGGCCAGGTCGCGCAGCTGGATGGCCGCGCCGGTGAAGTAGTCCCCCTTCGGGTAGATCTGCAGGATGTTCACGTGGTGCCCCGCGCGATCGCCGTCACCGACGGCCGGTCACCCCGCGCGGTAGAACTCCTTGATCGCGGCGATGACCGTGTCGATCTCCTCCTCGGTATGCCCGGCCGAGATCGGCAGACTGAGGATCTCGCCGACGAGCGCCTCGGTGCGGGGCAGAACCGGCGGATCCAGCAGCTCGACCGCGGGCTGACGATGGGCCGGAACCGGATAGTGGATCCCGGTGGCGATGCCGCGCGCCTTGAGGAAGGCGGCGAGCCGGTCACGCTCGGAGGCCCTGACCACGTAGAGGTGGTAGACGTGCCGCGCGCCGGGCCTCTCGGTGGGCAGCGCCAGCGGGAGGTCGGCCAGCCCGGCGTGATAGCGGGCGGCCAGCGCGCGCCGATGCTCGTTCATGGCGTCGAGCCGCCGCAGCAGCACGCGGCCCACCGCGGCCTGGATGTCGTTGAAGCGCAGGTTGAAGCCCAGCTCGGCGTGGAGGTCCTTGCTGAGCCGCCCGTGGTCGCGCAGCCGTCGGCATCGGGCGGCCACGTCGTCGTCGTCGGTGGCCAAGAGCCCGCCGTCGCCCATGACCGGCAGGTTCTTGGACGGATAGAACGAGAAGACGCCGGCCCGCCCGAACGAGCCCACCTTGCGACCTTGCCAGGCGGCGCCGTGCGCCTGCGCGCAGTCCTCGAGGAGCCAGAGGCTGCGCGCCTCGCACAAGGCGCGGATGCCGTCGAGGTCGGCGGGATGCCCGTAGAGGTGCACCGGCACGAAGCCGACCGTCCGGGGCGTGGCCTTCGCGGCGGCGTCCGCCAGATCCACGGTGTACGAGGCATCCACGTCGACGAACACCGGGACCGCCCCGGTGACGCAGATCGCCTCCACGGTGGGGAAGGCGGTGTGCGAGGGAACCAGGACCTCGTCGCCGGCCTTCACGCCGCAGGCCTTGAGCCCCATCCACAGGGCGGCGGTGGCGCTGCTGGTGAGGACGGCGTGCTTCACCGCCAGGTACGCCGCGAACTCCTGCTCGAAGGCGCGGCATTCGGGCCCGAGGATGTACTGCCGCGAATCGACCGCGGCGAGCACCGCGGCCTTGATCTCGCCGTCGACCGGCGGTCGGGAGAGCGGAATGGACGCCATCGGCAAGTTCTCGTCGCCTACGGATGCAGGCGCGAATACTTGCCGCGGAAATAGAGCAGGGGCTCCTTGCCGAGGTCGGCCCGGGCGTCCGCGGTCTCGACCTGCGCGACGAAGATGGTGTGGTCGCCGCCCGGATAGGCGTGCACCACCGTGCACTCCAGCTCGGCGAGCGCCTCGGCGATCACCGGGAGCCCGAAGGGACCGGTGCGGTAGTCGAGGCCGATGAACTTCTCGTCCCCCGCCGAGGTGGTCGCGAACCGCCGTGAGACGCCTTCCTGGCCCATGCACAGGATGTTGACCGCGAAGCGGCCCGCCGCCTGGATGGCCGGATAGCTTTGCGCCTTCTGCGAGACGCAGACCAGGACCAGGGGCGGGTTGAGCGAGACCGAGGTGAATGAGCTGGCGGTGAGGCCGGTGGGGCGACCGCCCTCGTCCCACGCGGTGATGATCGTCACCCCGGTGGCGAAGTGGCTCATCACACGCCGGAAGTCGTCGGCTCCGAGCACGTGACCGTTGTAGCAATTCCGGCCCGATTTTTCAAGTTCGCCAAGGGCTTGGACGGCATGGCGACGGGCTCTCCGCGTTGACGCGGCGGTGCGTCGCCCCTATACTGCGCTCACAGCATGGCCACACCCGCCGCTCCGACCGAACGCACCGTCCTCGACGCGCTTCGCGAGATCCGGGATCCGGACCGAAACCAGGACATCGTGAGCCTCGGCCTCGTGAAGGAGCTGCGCATCCAGGACGCCGAGGTCTCGTTCACCCTGGCCTTCACCGGGCAGGCGCCGGCCACCAAGGCGCAGCTGCACAGCAGCGCCTCGCGCGCGGTCTCGCAGCTGCCCGGGGTGAGCCGCGTGAGCGTGAAGATGGGCTCGGCGGCGGCGCGCCCGCCGGCCGCCGGGCACGCGGGCCACGCGCCCGGTCAGCCGGCGGCGCCCGCGCCCGCCGACTTCATCCCCGAGGTCAAGCACACCATCGCGGTCTCGTCCGGCAAGGGCGGCGTCGGCAAGTCCACGGTGGCGGTGAATCTCGCGCTGGCCCTCAAGCAGTCGGGCGCCCAGGTGGGATTGGTTGACGTCGACGTGTACGGTCCCGACGTGCCGCTCATGATGGGGGCCAAGGGCCGCCCCGGCATGTTCGACAACAAGATCATTCCGGTCGAGGCACACGGCATCAAGATCATGTCGATCGGCCTGCTGGTGGCCGAGCGCGAGGCGCTGGTGTGGCGCGGCCCGATGATCCACTCGGCGGTCCAGCAGTTCCTCCGCGACGTGAACTGGGGGCCGCTCGACTACCTCGTGTTCGACATGCCGCCGGGCACCGGCGACGCGCAGCTGTCGCTCTCGCAGGTGGTGCCGCTGTCCGGCGTGGTCATGGTCACCACGCCGCAAGAGGTGGCCCTCCTCGACGTGCGCAAGGCACTCGGGATGTTCCGCAAGCTCAACGTGCCGATCCTCGGCATCGTTGAGAACATGAGCTACTTCGTCGCGCCCGACACCGGCCGGCGCTACGGCATCTTCGGCGAAGGCGGCGGCCAGCGGGTGGCCGACGAGTTCGGCGTGCCGCTGCTGGGCCAGATCCCGCTCGAGATGGAGACGCGCGAGGGCGGCGACGCGGGCGTGCCGATCACGGTGGGCCAGCCGGACTCCGCCCAGGCCCAGGCCTTCCGGACGATCGCGGCCGCGGCCGCCGCGCGGGTCGAGGCGGTCGCCGCGCTCAAGCTCCCGAGTATCGGGTGAGGTAGTGCCTCAGGTCTCCCTGCCGATCTTCCCGCTCCCCGAGCTGACGTTCTTCCCTCGCACCATGTTGCCACTGCACATCTTCGAGGCCCGCTACCGCGCGATGATCACCGACTGTCTGGCGCGCGACGAGCGCCTGGCGGTGGTGGGCCTCAAGCCCGGCTACGAGGCCGCGTACGAGGGCAAGCCGCCGGTGTACGACGTGGCGGGGGCCGGCCGCATCGTGCAGTGGGAGCGCCTGCCCAGCGGCCGCTACAACTTGTTGCTCCGAGGCGACTGCCGGGTGCGCATCGATCGCGAGCTGCCCGCCGACACGCTCTACCGCATGGTCGCGGCGACTCCGCTCGAGGAGACCGGGGCCGAGGGGCCGAGCGTCCTGGCGCTGGCCGACCGGGTGAGGGCGCGCTGCCGGCAGATCCTGACCGCGGTGGGCCGGTCCGGGGCAGAGCTGCAGACGGGCCTGGACGCGGTCCGCGATCCGGCCGAGCTGTGCGATCAGGTCGCCTCGGCGCTGGTCCCCGCCGCGGCCGCTCGCCAGGCCCTGCTCGAAGAGCTGCACGTCGAGCGGCGGCTCGAGCGGCTCGCCTCCGCGCTGGACGATCTGCTGAGCCATCTCACCGGCGAGGGCGGACGGGCGTGAGGCGCGCGGTCCTGGCCGTCCTGCTGCTCGCCGCCCTGACCGCGCCCGCGATGGCCGCGACGCCTCGCTGGGCGTGGCTCGGGGTGCGCATCCGCGATCTGTCCGAGCAGGAGATGGAGGATATCTCCAAGCGGTTCGGCATGCGCGAGGGCTTCGGGGCGGTGATCGTGGAGGTCATCAAGGAGACGCCGGCGGCCGCAGCGGGGCTCGAGACCGGCGACCTGGTCGTCGCCTTCCGGGACCGCCCGGTGGTCGACACGCGGAGCCTCCAGCGAGCGATCGCCTCCACCACCGTCGGCGAGACGGTGCGGCTGACCGTGCTGCGGCGCGAGGAAGGCCGCCGGCCCGTGCAGGTGAAGGTCGGTCCGATGCCCGACCAGGTTGCGGCCGAGCGGGTGGCGGCCGAGTACGGCTTCCTGGTGCGGGAGCCCGATGGCCAGCCCGAGCTGGGCGGGGCGCGGCCCGCCGTGACCCCCTCGGTGGCCGCGGTACTTCCCAGGAGCCGCGCCGAGCGGGCGGGCGTCAAGGTCGGCGACGTGCTGACCGAGGTGAACGGCCGGCCGGTGGTCACCCTGGACGCGGTCCGGGAGGCGCTGCTGGCGGCCGGTCCGGACGGCCCGCTCCCGCTGGTGCTGCGACGGGATCAGGAGCGCATCGTGGTGACGCTGGAGCCCACGGGGAGCCGCTGAAGTGTCGCGTCACACACCGGACTTCGGGAGAGACTCTGGCATGAACGAGCGGAGGGACCTGTGGGAGATGTCGGCGGGGGAGCTGGCGGGGTTGATGGGGGAGGGGCGGGTGACGGCGGTGGAGGTGGTGGAGGCGTGTTTGAGGAGGATCCGGGAGATCGAGGAGACGGTACAGGCGTGGGCGTTTCTTGATGCGGAGTATGCGGTGGCGCAGGCCAAGGGGGCGGATGAGCGGCGGCTGTCGGGGAGGCCGGTCGGGTCATTGAATGGGGTGCCGGTGGGGCTGAAGGACATCATCGATACGGCGGACATGCCGACCGAGAACGGGTCGGTGCTGCACGCGGGGCGGACGCCGTCGCGCGACGCCGGAGTGGTGGAGCGGCTCCGCGCGGCGGGAGCCGTCATCCTGGGCAAGACGGTCACGACCGAGTTCGCGACGCGCACGCCGGGGAAGACCCGCAATCCCCACAATCCGGCGCACACGCCCGGCGGCTCGTCGAGCGGGTCGGCCGCCGCGGTGGCCGCGGGCATGGTGCCGCTCTCGCTCGGCAGCCAGACGGGAGGCTCGGTGATCCGCCCGGGGGCCTATTGCGGCGTGTTCGCGCTCAAGCCGACCCACGGCCTGGTGTCGCGCCACGGAATGTTCCGCCTCTCCGGCAGCCTGGATCACGTGGGCCTGTTCGCGCGGACCGTCGAGGACCTGGCGCTGCTCCTCGAAGATCTGGCCGGTTACGACGAGCGCGATCCGGATTCGATCGCCCGGGCCCGGGCCCCCTATCGCGCCCTCGCCGCGGAGGAGCCGCCGATCGAGCCGCGGTTCGGCTTCTTCCGGAGCGGCCGCTGGAGCCAGGTGGACGCGGACGCGCAGGCCGCGCTGGGCGAGCTGGTCGAGCATCTCGGCGGGCGGGTGGAGGAGTTCGATCTGAGCGTCGGCGCCGACGAGCTGGCCGAGCGGCACCGGACGGTGATGGACGCCGAGATGGCGATCAACCTCAGGCGTGAATGGGAGACCGGGCGCGACCGCCTGTCGACGGCGCTGCAGAGCCGGATCTCCCACGGTCGGGAGGTGCGCGCGCGGGAGTATCTGGCCGCGAAGGAGGCCACCGCCGCGCTGCGGACGACCTTCGCCGAGCTGTTCGAGCAGCGCTACGATGCCATCCTGACCCCGGCGGCGCACGGGACCGCGCCGGCCGGCCTCGAATCCACCGGCGAGCCGACCTTCAACTCGATGTGGACGCTGCTGGGCCTGCCCGCGATCAGCGTGCCCCTGCTGGAGGGGGCCAACGGGCTCCCGCTCGGCGTGCAGCTCGTCGGCGCGCGCGACAGCGATGCCCGGCTGCTCCGGACCGCGCGCTGGCTCGCGGAGTCGGTCGCGAGATAGGGTGTCGCCGCCCCTCACCCCGGAGGGGAGAGGGGGAGAGGACACGGACGGTATACTGGGCGGGCCATGATCGTCCTGGGCATCACCGAGACCCACTGCGCCACCGCGGCCCTGCTGCGCGACGGCCGCATCATCGGCTGCGCCTCCGAAGAGCGGTTCAGCCGGCTGAAGAACGACGCCGGCTATCCGCGGCGGGCCATCGACGCTCTCCTGCGCGAGTGCGGGATCACGCCGGATCAGATCGACGTGGTGGCGCTGGCGGGCGCCCGCGCGGCGTCCCGGGAGTGGCTCAACCGGGTGCTCCACGACGAGGTCTACGCGCGGGAGTACTACGGCGTCTCCTGGCCCTCGCCCGGTCGGACTTTTCGCAAGAAGGCTCGAAAATGGGGCGCGAAGCTCGGGCTGAGCGACGCCTCGCGGGGCAAGTTCGGCATCTCCGAGCGCGAGCGCCTGGCTTTCGTCACCGACCACCTCGGCATCGCCGGCGAGCGCATCTGCGCGCTCGACCACCACCTCTGCCACGCCGCGGCCGCCTACTGGGGCGGGGGCTTCGGCGGGCGCGAGGCGCTGGTGCTCACCAACGACAACTCGGGCGACGGGCTGTGTGCGACCGCGTCGACCGCCGCCGGGCTCGCCATCGAGCGCCGCGAAGCCACGCCGAGCGCCCCCGGGTCGGTGGGCGCCTTCTACTCGTTCGTCACGCTGGCCCTCGGCATGAAGTTCGGCGAGCACGAGTACAAGGTCATGGGCATGGCCCCCTACGCGCCCGAGAAGTACGCGCGACGCGCGGAGGAGGCCCTGCGCGCCGTCTTCGATCTCGACGAGGGCCGGCCCGCCCGCTTCCGCTGGCTCGCCCCGGGCGAGCGCTACGCGCTGCTCCTGCGCGCGATGGTGGGCCTGCGCTTCGACTGGGTGGCCGGCGGGGCCCAGCGGCTGCTCGAGGACATCCTGCTCCGCTGGGCCCGCCTCATGCGGCAGCGCCACGGGGGCAGCCGGCTCGCCCTGGGCGGCGGCGTGTTCATGAACGTGAAGGCGAACATGCTGATCGGCCAGGAGGACTGGGTGGAGGAGCTGTTCGCGTTCCCCTCGTGCGGCGACGAGTCCAACGCGGTGGGCGCCGCGTATCTCGGCTACGTGCAGGCATGCGCGCGACGGGGGCAGGTGGCGGCGCCGCAGCCGTTCGGGCCGGCCTACCTCGGCCCGTCGGTGACCGACGAGGAGGCCGAGGCGATCATCACCGAGCGGGGGCTCCACGGCCGGTACAAGATCGCCTATCAGGACCACATCGAGGAGCGTATCGCGGAGCTGTTGGTCTCCGACGGGGTGGTGGCCCGGTGCGCGGGCCGCATGGAGTTCGGGGCCCGGGCGCTCGGCAATCGCTCGATCCTCGCGAATCCCTCGGACCACCGGGTGGTCGGGCTCATCAACCGCATGATCAAGAACCGCGATTTCTGGATGCCGTTCGCCCCCACGGTCCTGGCCGAGCGGGCGGGGGACTACCTGGTCAACCCCAAGGGCTTTGCGTCGCCCTACATGATGCTGGCCATGCCCACCAAGCCGGCCGCGCGCGACGCCCTGGCCGCGGCGATCCATCCGCACGATGCGACGGCACGGCCGCAAATTTTGGAGAAGGCGTGGAACCCGGAGTACCACGCGGTGATCAGCGAGTTCCAGCGGCGGACCGGCGTGGGCGCGGTGCTCAACACCTCGTTCAACCTCCACGGCGAGCCGATCGTGGGCGGCGCCGCCGACGCGGTGGACACGTTCGAGCGCTCCGGACTGCCACACCTGGCCATCGGCCACTGGCTGCTCTCGAAGAAGTAGCGGTGTCGCTCCCCACCGTCGACGGCCCGTGCTTTGTGTGCGGCGCCGTCGACGCCGACCCGCTCTGGACGACTCCGGATCGCGCCTTCGCGGTGCCGGGCCTCTACACCGTCGCGCGCTGCCGGCGGTGCGGGTTCCTCTATCAGCGGCCCCGCGTCCGCGACGATCACCTGGCCGACTGCTACCCCGATCACTACCCGCGCCACCAGGAGCCCTCGCCGCGCGTGCCGCTCAAGGGCTCGCCCGGGCGGGTGCGCGCCGCGCGCTGGGCGCTCGCCTCGCGCCTGGGCTACGCCGGCATGGCGGACGCGACCGCCGGCCCGCTCACGCGCTGGCGCGGGCGGTGGCTGGCGCGGCGGATCCGGTGGGACTGCCCGCCGTGGCGAGGACGCGGGCGCTACCTCGACGTGGGCTGCGGCTCGGGCGGAGCGCTCGGCGTCGCCCGGGCGCTCGGCTGGCAGGTCGCCGGCGTCGAGGTCGACGAGGCGGCCGCGAAGAAGGCGCGGCGCTTTTCGGAGCGCGTGCACGTGGGGGATCTGCTCGGCGCCCCGTTCGGCCCCGGCGGGTTCGACGTGGTGAGCTCGTTCCACGTGCTCGAGCACGTGCCGGATCCGGTGGCCGCGGTGCGCCGGATGCTGGAGTGGCTCGACCGCGACGGGTTGCTCGTCCTCGAAGTTCCGAATGCGGGCGGCCTCGGCGCGCGGCTCTTCGGCCGCGCGTGGTCGGGGCTCGAGCTGCCGCGGCACCTCTCGCAGTTCACGCCGGAGACGATCGAGCGCGTGGTGACGCGGGCCGGAGGACGGGTGGTGTGGTGCTGGCACCAGGCCAAGCCGCGCTACTACCTGTGGAGCCTCGGGTTCTGGCTGCGGGATCGCCACTACGGGCGCCTCGCGCGGCTCGCCGAGTGGCGGCCGGTGTACGGGGTGCTCAAGCTGCTGCTGGAACTGCTGTTGCCGGTGGTGCGGTGGAGGGGGCGCGGGGAGGTGATCCGGGTGGGGGTGGAGAAGGGGTAGCGCCGCTCGCACCGCCCCTCACCCTGCCCTCTCCCCTGAGGGGAGAGGGGGAGAGGTTGACAACCTTTAATAGCCGCGGGGGCGGTCGACCTGGTAGCGGAGCGGGCGTCCGGCGACGTAGCGACGGAGGTTGTCGGCGAAGATCGGCCCGATCTCGCGCGGGGTGCTCGGGCCCGAGATGTGCGGTGTCACCACCACGTTGTCCATCCCCCAGAACGGATGGGCGGGCGGCAGCGGCTCGGTGTCGAAGACGTCGAGCACGGCGCCGCCCAGGCGGCCGCCCCGCAGCGCGGCCAGCAGGGCCGCCTCATCCACGATGGGGCCGCGGGCGACGTTGATCAGCCACGCCGACGCCTTCATCGCGCCCAGCTCGGCGGCGCCCAGCAGCCCGCGCGTCGCGTCGCTCAAGGGCAGGGTGAGCACCACGAAGTCGGCGCGGGCCAGCGCGGACCGCCGCGCGGCGGTCCGGTAGACGCGCTCGGCCTCGCGCGTCCTGCGTCCGCTGCGGGTGACGCCGATCACCCGCATGCCGAGGGCGCGGCCGGCGCGCGCGACGTGGCGGCCGATGTCGCCCAGCCCCACCACGCACAGGGTCTGGCCTCGGAGCGGGATGGGATCGATCGGCTCCCACCGCCGGGCGCGCTGGCTCGCCAGGAACCCCTTCATCCGCTGCGTCACCCAGAGGCACCAGCCGACGCTGTACTCGGCCATCCACGGCCCGAAGATCCCGGCCGCGCGCGTGACACGCACGTCCGCGGGCAGCTCCGGCACGAGCAGGCGCTCGACGCCGGCGCCCATGCATTGGATCCAGCGCAGCCGCTTCGCCTGGCCGAGGAAGCGGGGCGGCAGCCCCCAGCAGTAGAAGATCTCGGCCTCGACCGCGGGGCCCTCGGCCTCCTCCGGCGTCGAGGCCACGTGGACCGAGAAGGACCGCGACGGCAGGCGGATCAGATCGGCGTACGCGCGCGCCTCTCCCGCCTGGGGGTAGTAGACGAGGATGCCGCGGGTCACGCGCCGATCTTGGAGAGGAGCTCGTCCTCGAACGAGAAGTCGACCGGCCGCGCGGTGAGGCCCTGGGCGCGATACCAGTCCCACGTCTGGGCGAGCCCGGCGTGCAGCGTGTAGCGCGGACGGAGGCCCAGGGTGGCCCGCAGCTTGGTGGTGGTGTGCACGGCGTGACAGTCGTACACGAGGTTCTGCCCGAAGACCGGCCCCGGCTTGTCGAAGCTCTTGAGCAGCGCGGGGTCGAAGTGGCGGAGGGTCACCGGCCGGCCGACCACCTCGGCGATCAGCTCCACGAAGCCGACCTGGCTGATCACGTCCTCGCCCATGACGTTGTAGGCCTGCCCGTACGTCCGGCCGTCACCCAGCATCGCGGCCATCACCTCCGCGAGGTCCTCGACGTGGCCGAACTGACGGAGCCAGCCGCCGTGCCCCGGCACCAGCACCGGCCGCCCGCGATGGATGCGGTCCATGAAGAAGGCTTCGTTGTTGCGCGTGTTGAGCGGGCCCATGACGTGGGTCGGCCGCACCACCGTCACCGGCAGGCCCCGGTCGCGGTGCCGCTCGAAGAGGGCGTCCTCGCCACCGATCTTGTGGCGAGCGTAGTCGCCCCAGTAGAGGCCGCGCGGCGTCTCCTCCGAGTAGGGAATCGGCAGGTGGTGATCGTAGACGCGGGCGGTGGACACGAAGACCACGTGGGGCGAGCCCTCGAGGGCGTCGAGCAGCGCGGCCACGTCCTCGGGAAGGGTCGGGGCGTAGGTCACGTCGAACACCCCGTCGAAGCGCTGGCCGCGCAGGCGCTCCCGGAGGCCGGGGTGATCCTTCCGGTCGCCGGTGATGCGCGACACCCCGGCGGGCAGCCGCTCCGGATTCCGCCCGCGATTGAACACGGTGGTCTCGTGCCCGCGCCGGCGCAGCGCCTGCAGCAGGTGGAGGCTGATGAACTCGGTGCCGCCCATCACGAGCGCGCGCATGACCGCGGGCGATTCTATCAGAGCCAGCCGGCGCGCTTGAAGCGGTAGTACAGCAGGCCACACAGGCCCACCGTGACCACCATCACCATCGGATAGCCGTAGCGCCATTCCAGCTCGGGCATGAACCTGAAGTTCATGCCGTAGACGCCGGCGATCATGGTGGGCACCGCGAAGATGGCGGCCCAGCCGGTGATCCGCTTGGTGGCCTCGTTCTGCGCGATGGTGGTCAGCGACAGGTTGGCCTCGAGCGCGGTGGACAGCAGCTCGCGGAGGTTGTCCACCTTCTCGTTGATCCGGACCGCGTGATCGTAGACATCGCGGAAGTAGGGGGTCGCGTCCTCCGGGATCAGGTCGATGCCGGGTCGCATGAGACGGTTGCACATGTCGACGAGCGGAGAGACCCCGCGCTTGACCTCGAGCAGGTCGCGCTTGAGGGTGTAGATGCGCATGGTGGTCTCCCGGCTGATCCGCTCGTTGAAGATGTCATCCTCGAGGACCTCCAGGTCGTCCTCGAAGGCGTCCACGATCGGGAAGTACTGGTCGACCACGAAGTCCATGATCGCGTGCAGCACGAACGCGGGGCCCTTGGCGAGCAGGTGGGGCGTGGCCTCGCACCGCGCGCGCACGTCGGCGTACGAGAGGGACGCGCCGTGGCGGACCGAGACCACGTAGCGCGCGCCCACGAAGAGGTGGGTCTCGCCGAACGCGATGCGGCGGTGCTCCCGGTCCGGCTGCGCGGTCCGCAGCGCGATGAAGAGCGCGTCGCCGTAGCGCTCCAGCTTCGGCCGCTGGTGGGCCAGGTGCGCGTCCTCGATGGCGAGGTCGTGCAGGCCGAACTCGGCCTGGACCTGGCGGAGCAAGGCCTCGTCGGGCTCGTAGAGGCCGATCCACACGAAGCGGTCGTCCTGCTTGATGACCTCGCTGATGTCGTCGAGCGCCACGTTGGCCACGCGGTAGCCGCCCGCGTAGGCCGCGCACGCGACGACCGGCCCGGGATGGCTCGCGGAAGTCATGGCGCTCCCCCGGCCATCGGGTGACCGATCCGCTCGGCTCGCATTCGGTGGCGCCCGACCATGCTCGGGCTAGCCGACGGTCACCGCCACGCAGGTGGTGGTGCGGGTCACCCCGTCGATGACGCCGATGGCGTCGGTCACGAGGCTGCCGATCGCGTCGAGGGACTGGCCGTCCACCACCGCGATGAAGTCGTAGGGCCCGGTGACCGCGTCCATCGCGGCCACCGTGGCCCTCGGGCTCTTGATCTTGGTCAGCGACTTCTTCACGTTCTTGGTCTTGCCCGCCGCGGTCTCGATCAGCACGTACGCCTTCATGGTCGTCTCCTTTGTCAGCGGAAGATCCACCAGCCGGCCAGCACGGCCGCGGCCGCCCCGATCGCGCCCGCCATCCGCCGGAAGTTGGTGCGGAAGAACGGGATGGCGAAGAACGGGGACCGCCGCTGCGAGGGACGAAGGCGTCCGTCGAGCAGGCCGTCCACCACGGTCATGGCCTCGCTCATCAGCACCTCGGTCGTGACCCGCGCGAACGCGGGGTCGGCGAGAGCCGGGTGTCCCACGTAGCCCGCCCCGCCGTTGCGCAAAGGATAGTTGGGCACGAGGCGCTCGGCGAGGGAATAGCGCGCGGCGGGGAGCCGGCGGTATCCCTCGTCCACCAGATCGGGACGCAGGACGAGCATGATGGAAGTCTCCCACCAGCCGCCGTGCGCATCCTCGGAGAATGCCTGGCGCTCCCGGGCGGAGAGGGGGCGGCCCAGACCGGCCTCGATGCGGGGCAGCAGGCGGCCCCGCAGGAACTCCCACGCCAGATGGCCGGTGAAGGACGCCATCATGATCGAGTGGCGGCGCGACACGATGGCCGCAGCCTCCTCCAATGCGACCAGGTGGCCCGGCCCGCCGTGGCCGTTCGAGACGAGCACGTGCCGGAAGCCGGCGCGGGCGAGCGCGCGCCCGTAGTCGACGACCGCATCGCGCACCACCCGCTGCCGGACCGTCACCGTGCCGACCGTGTCGAAGGTGAATGAGCCCAGATGCAGCGTCGGGGCGAGCACCGCCGACCATCCCGGACGCGTGGCCACCACGCGCTCGGCGACCGCTTCGGCGAAGTGGCGGGCGGTGAAGGCGTCGACGCCGAGCGGCAGGTGCGGGCCGTGGGTCTCCAGCGGGCTCACGGTCAAGATCACCACGGTGCGCCCCCGGTCGAGCGCGTCCAGCTGCGGGGTGGACAGCTCTTCGAGCCTGAGGATGCTCAAAAGCTGCTCCCGTGCGTCGCGGCCAGGTACTCCTCCTTGGCTCGCTCCAGCTCTGAGACCAGCGCGCGCCGCTCGGCGAGCAGGCGCGCGGCCGACTGGCGATGGGTCAGGGCGAGCCAGCCGAAGCGGAGCTGGCTCCGCAGCCGGCCCACGCCACGCAGGTACCGATAGGCGAGGAGGCCGGACATCGGCAGGGAGAGCGCGAAGAGAACGGCCCAGCCGAGGCTCGTGAGTCGCCACACCACCCACACTTCCAGCGCCCAGAAGAGCGGGAAGGCGAGGATGCTCGCGAGGAGCCGCGTGGTGGCGTAGTCAGTCTCCTTGCGTGCGGTGCGGCGGGCGAGCCAGCGCGGCAGCAGGTAGGGCAGGGCATTGACCAGAAGGCCGTAGGCGAAGAGCGGCAGACCCAGCGAGGCCTCCCAGGAGCGCCGCAGTCGTGTGCCGGGGACCCGCTCCGCGCGAGCGCGCACCGCCTGGTCTCGCACCTGGTGGGCCGCCAGCATCGCCCGATAGCGCTGCAGCGCGGCGCACAGGCGGTCCACGCGCGCGGGATCGCGCTGCTCGAAGTGGGCCACCGCGTTGGCGATGGTCCGCGAGAGGCGCAGCGGGTCGATCTGGCGCGTGCCGAGCCCGCGCTCCCGCTGCAGCTCGCGGATGAGATCGGCGCTGTAGATCTGCTCCACCGCGCGGATCAGATCCTGCCGCTCCGGCCGGGCGACGTGGAGCACCTCGGCCTCCATGCCGTGCTGGATCGCGGTGGTCAACGCCTCCACGGCCTTGACCGCATCGTCGCGGTAGGCGCTCGCATAGGCGGGCAGCGAGATCGGCTCGCCGAACGAGACCCGAACATGGCCGCCGAAGGACTTGCGGGCCTCGAAGTTGAGCCCCACCGGGACCAGGGCCAGGGGCCGGCCGCGGCGCGACGACTCGTACTCGAGCGCGATCCGGGCGGCCCCCGTCTTGATGCGCTGCACGCGGCTCTCCGAGTGCGTGGTGCCCTCGGGATAGATGCCGATGACGCCGCCGCCTTCCAGCGCGCGGAAGCACGCCGCGAACGCGTCGGTGTTCCGCTCCATCCGGGTCGGATCGTCCTGCTTTCGGTAGACCGGAATCGCTCCGCACGCGGTCAGGAAGCGGCCCACCAGCGGGTTGCGGAACAGGGCGGCGGTGGCGAGGTAGTGGACTTCCCGGTGGAGGACGCCACCGACGAGCAGGGAGTCGATCAGGTTGTTCGGGTGGTTGATGCAGAGGAGGACGGGGCCGTCGGGCGGCACCCGCTCGGCCCGGGCGACCTCGACATGCTTGAAGAAGAACCAGATCCAAAACCGCCCAAGCAGCCGGACGATCGCGTAGAACCGGTCACCGGGCTCCCGTCGAGCACTCGTCCGGATCTCGGTGGTCATCACCCGGCGCCGGCGACCACGGCCGCCAGGAGCGCCCCGACTGCCGCCCGGCGGCGGGTCACGACCGACTAGACCGCGAGGTCGGCGGAGCGGATCCGCTTGACCCCCGCCTTGGTCATCTGGTCCCAGGCCTTGGCGAGCGAGCCGCCGGTGTCGATGCCGCGGCAGGCATCCTCGATCACCGAGGCGCCGAGGCCTATCTTGCGGGCATCGAGCGCCGACCAGCATACGCAGAAGTCGGTGGCGAGCCCCACCAGGTATACCTGCTGAAAGCCGCGATCCTTCATGTAGCCGGACAGCCCCGTGGTCGTCTTGCCGTCCGCCTCGAAGAAGGCGGAGTACGAGTCCATATGCTTGCGGTAGCCCTTGCGAATCACCAGCTCGGCGTGCGGGATCTTGAGATCCTTGTGGAAGTCCGCGCCGGGCGTGCCCTGCACGCAGTGCTCCGGCCACAGCACCTGCGTGCCGTACTCGAGGGAAACGGCCTCGAACGGTTTCTTGCCGGGATGCGAGGACGCGAAGGAGACGTGGCTCGGGGTGTGCCAGTCCTGGGTCAGGATCACGTGCTCGAAGCCACCGGCCAGCTTGTTGATGAGGGGCACGATCGCGTCGCCCTCGTTGACCGGCAGGGCGCCCCCCGGGATGAAGTCGTTCTGCACGTCAACGACCAGGAGCACGTCGCGCGGACCTGGCTTGATCTTGGCGGCCTGGGCGTGGGCCCGGGAGGCCATCGACATCGCGACCGCGCCCGCCACCGTGTGCCTGAGGAAGTCCCGGCGTCCCAGCATGGTCTCGTCCTCCCTGTCTCGCGTTCGCGGCGCCGCGTGCCTCGCCGGCCCGGATGGGCCGCTCTCGGGCGTGAGTATAGTCCCGTCGCCCGCGCGGGCAAGAGCCTACCCGTCGGGCTCGATGACGACCGCCATTCCGTTGGCGAGCACCTCGGTGACCCCGGCCCCCACCTCGTTGGCGTCGTAGCGCATGGAGACGATCGCGTTGGCGCCGAGCCATGGCCGCGCGCTCGCTCCGCTCACTCGACGACCGCGACGCCTTCGATCTCGATCAGGCAGCCGTCGTCGTAGAGGCCCTTGACCTCGACCAGGGTCGTGGCCGGGTAGTGCCGACCGAAGTACTCGCGGTAGACCCCGCCGATCTCACGGGTCTTGGCCTTGTAGTCGTTCTTCGAGAGCACGTAGATCGTGAGCTTGAGCACGTCGTTCAGTTGCCCGCCGCGCGCCATCACCACCGCCTTGAGGTTCTCGCACACCTGGCGGAACTGAGCGACCAGGTCGCCCGGGCCCACCACGTGACCTTCGCGGTCGGTCGCGACCTGTCCCGCGATGTAGACCGTCTTGCCGCCCTGCGCCTCCCAGCCGTGGGAGTAGCCCGCGGGCTTCATGAGGGTGGGCGGATTGATGGGCTGGGTGAGCTTGGGCATGGCGTGGCTCCTCCGGGTGAGAGTTATCCGAACGGGTCCCAGGTGGTGACCTTCTCCGGGGCGATACGGTAGATGCGCCGCACCTCGCCCGGGAAGCGATACGAATCCGGGTAGCCGTCGCGGCCGAGATAGCGGCGGGCCAGCCGGTCGAGATGCGCGTCCGCGCCGTGCTCGGTGATGTCCACCACCGTGCCCCGCACCGCGACGTAGCGGTTCGGATCGTCGGGATCGGCGATCTCCAGCGCGACCGCCTTGCGCGCGGTCATGTTGAGGTCCTTGCGCCGGCCCGCCGCCGAGTTCACCAGGACGTCACGGCCGTCGTAGTCCACCCACACCGGCGTCACCTGGGGCGTGCCGTCCGGCATCAAGGTGGAGAGGTGCGCGATGCTCGGCTTCTCGAAGAGATCCAGGAACTCGGCGGGGATCGGCCCCGCCACCGGCCGGGCGCGCTTCCACGCGTCGTAGCGGGCCGCGAAGGCGGGATCCATGCGGGTCAGGCGCGCGTGGCCGATGCGGCGGCTCCGCATCATGTGCTTGTAGGCGAACGGCACCGGCTCG
>DATFYA010000071.1 GCA_035315345.1 Candidatus Methylomirabilota bacterium | reverse complement strand
ATCAAGGAGGCGGAGTGGGGCTCGGACCTCAAGGTGGCGTCCGCACGCAAGACCCACGACCGGCTGGAGACGCGCGCCGTCAAGGCTACCGAGGGCAATCCGGAGACGCCTTTCTCCTTCGAGAAGCCCAAGTGGTGGGAGATGCGGGAAGGGGTCAGCATCCCGGCCATTCCCATCGGCAAGCCGATGGAGGGGGGTAAGGGCTACGTGCCGGAGCGCAACCCGTACTTCAAGAAGTTCACCACCCGCACGATGCGGCCGGTGATCGACTTCGACAAGTGCGTGAAGTGCACCCTCTGCTGGATCCAGTGCCCCGACTCCTGCTTCGACGTGACCCCCGACGGGCTCTACGACGCGAACATGGAAGCGTGCTGCGGCTGCGGCGTGTGCGAGGCGGTCTGCCCGGCCAAGGACTGCGTGACCATGGTGCGCGAGGACGCGTTCGAGGACAACGCGAGCCAGTGGGAGATGTGGCGGAAGGACAAGGGGGCCTACACGACCTGGATGACGAACAAGATCCACAGCAAGGAGCACATCACCCGGTCCCACGGGTTCCGCTTCCGCGGCCAGTACGAGGAGGAGATCAAGCAGGAGCTGGAGACGGGCGGCATCGAGATCATCGCGGGCATTCCCGGCGAGAACGCCGAGGCCAAGAAGTAGGGAGGAGCGAGACCATGGCAGTCGAGACCAAGCCCGCAGGAGCAGTCGCCGACCACAAGGAGATGCTGATCTCCGGCAGTGAAGCCTGTGCCGAGGCCCTGGCCCTGGCCGACATCGACGTGGTGACCGCGTATCCGATCCGACCCTACGACACGGTCATGCAGGCGATCGCCAAGAAGATCGCCAACGGCAACCTCGAGGCGGAGTACATCGTGGCCGAGGGGGAGCACAGCCAGTTCGAGATCGTGAAGCACGCCTCCACGGTGGGGGCCCGCGTGTTCTGCGGCTCCTCCGGCGTCGGCTGGATGTACGCGATGGAGTGCCTGACCGTCACCCCGCCGCTGCGGGTGCCGATGATCTGCATGGTGGGCAACCGCGCGCTGGACGACCCGGGCGCGTTCGGGGTCGAGCACAACGATGCGCTGGTGGTGCGGGACCTGGGCTGGCTCCTGATCTGGGTGGACACCGCCCAGGAGATGCTGGACACGACGCTGCTCGCCTACCGCATCGCGGAGGACCGCCGCGTGTTCCTGCCCATCGCGATCTCGGCGGACGGGGCGTTCCTGACCCACTCGCAGGCGCTCTGCCAGGTGCCGAGCCGGGCCCTGGTCGACAAGTTCCTGCCCCGCTACGACCGTGGCGATCTCCTGCTGCACCCCGACAACCCGATCACGGTGGCCCCCCAGGCCAACGAGGACTGGGTCATCGAGATCCGGCGCCAGAACGACGAGGCGATGAAGCGGGCCACCACCGTGATCGACGAGGCGTATGCGGACTTCAGGAAGGTCATGGGCCGCGGGCCCGAGAACCCGTGGTTCGAGGAGTACATGACCGACGACGCCGAGATCATCCTGGTCGGCATGGGGACCATCTCGCTGCCGATGAAGGTGGGCATCCGCAACATGCGGGCCCAGGGCAAGAAGGTCGGCCTGGTGCGTCCCAGGTGGTTCCGGCCGTTCCCGACCGATCGGATGGTGAGGGCGCTCTCGAAGGCGGCGGCCATCGGGGTCATCGACCGGGACTACTCCTTCGGCTCGCCCTTCAACTCGGGGGTGGTGGCCAACGAGATCCGCTCCGCGATGTACAACGCGGACAAGCGGCCGCCGCTGCTGAGCTTCATCTGCGGCCTCGGTGGCCGCGAGGTCACGCTGGAGGACGTCGCCAAGGCGGCGGACATGTGCTTCGCGGCGGCCAAGTCCGGCAAGTCCGATCCCAAGACGCACTGGCTCGGCGTGCGCGAGTAGCTCACAAAGGGAGACGTCAACCATGGCCGATACGACATTCACGAACGCCACGCAGATCCTCGAGCCGTTCAAGGGCGTCAAGAAGGTCACGATCGAGGAGTACTTCACCTCCGGCCACCGTACCTGCCAGGGCTGCGAGTCGGCCCTGGTCATGAAGCTCATGGTCAAGGCGGCCGGCCCGCGGACCATCGTGCTCGGCTCCACCGGCTGCATGTACGTGGCCAACACCACCTACTACACGACCCCGTGGGTGGTGCCGTGGATGCACACCCAGCTCGGCTCCTCCGGCTCGGCCGCCCTCGGGACCGCGGCGGGGCTGAAGGCGCTCATGAAGAAGGGCAAGATGAAGTCGGAGCCGATCAACGTCATCGCGTTCTGCGGCGACGGCGGCGGGGCCGACATGGGGCTGGGCGCGATCTCCGCGACCCTCACCCACAAGGAGTACAACTCGCTGATCCTGCTCTACGACAACGAGTCGTACGCCAACACCGACATCCAGCTCTCGGGGTCGACGCCCTACGGCGCCAACACCACGTTCAGCCCGCCGGGCTCGGTGAAGCGCATCATCCACACCCGCTGGAAGAAGAACACCGCGGGCATGCTGGCCGCGGGCCACCCGGAATGCCGCTACGTGGCCACGGTGGACGCCTCCTACGCGGTCGAGATGATGAACAAGGTCCGCAAGGCGCTCACGATCGGCGGCCCGACGTTCATTCACTCGCTCGATCCGTGCCCGAAGGGCTGGGACTACGACCCGATGCTCTCGCACGAGCTGGGCGAGCTGGCGGTGGAGACCGGCGTCTTCCCCCTGTACGAGGTGGAGGACGGGGTGGTGCGCCACTACGGCAAGACGAAGGCCATCGTGGAGGGCCGCCCGCGCAAGCCGGTGCGGGAGTACCTGCTCAAGCAGGGCCGCTTCGCCCACTTCACCGAGGAAGATCTGGAATACTTCCAGGCCAAGGTGGACGAGATGTGGAACAAGTGGGAGATCCCCGGCGTTATTCCGTTCTGGAAGGAGCGTCCGGGCAAATAAACCGCCGCCTCCCGCAGCGATCGCAACGCCCCGACCACAAGGAGGGGATATGTATCTCCACTGGCGACGTATCGCGGCGCTGATTCCGGCCCTGGTGGCCGTGGTATTCCTGTGCTCGCCGGCCGACGCGGCCTGGGAGCCGACCAAGCCCATCGAGTTCGTCATCCCCGCCGGCACCGGTGGGGGGGCGGACCAGATGGCGCGTCTCATCGCGGGGATCGTGGAGAAGCACAAGCTCTCCCCGCGGCCGATCATCGTGGTGAACAAGTCGGGTGGGGCCGGCGCGGAGGGCTTCCTCCACGTCAAGGGCAAGAAGGGCGACGGCCACACCATGATCATCACGCTGTCGAACCTCTTCACCACGCCGCTCCACACCGGGGTGCCGTTCAGCTGGAAGGACCTGACCCCGATGGCCCGCCTGGCCCTCGATGAGTTCATCCTGTGGGTCAACGCGGAGACGCCGTACAAGACGGCCAAGGAGTACGTGGCCGCGGTCAAGGAGCGGTCGGGCGGGGACCGGATGAAGATGGGCGGGACCGGCTCGGCTCAGGAAGATCAGATCCTCACGATCCAGCTCGAGCAGGCCACCGGCGCGAAGTTCACCTACGTGCCCTTCAAGGGCGGCGGCGAGGTCTGCGTGAACCTGGTCGGCAAGCACGTGGACTCCACCGTGAACAACCCGATCGAGTGCGCGAGTCACTGGAAGGCCGGGCGAGTCCGGCCACTGGCGGTGTTCGACACCGGGCGCATCGCGGTCCCGGAGTGGAAGGATATTCCCACCGTCAAGGAAGCGGTCGGCGCCGACATCAGCTACCTGATGCTGCGGGGCATCTTCGGGCCGCCGGACATGCCCAAGGACGCGCTCGAGTGGTATCAGGCGATGCTCAAGAAGGTCTACGAGACCCCCGAGTTCAAGGACTATCTCAACCAGGGGGCGCTCAAGCCGGCCTGGGAGACGGGTCCCGAGCTCGTGAAGTGGCTCGGCGAAGCCGAACAGCTCCACCGCGACTTGATGACCAAGGGCGGGCTGCTCAAGAAGTAGACCGGTCCGGGATCCGGGGATGCGCACGGCCGATCTGACGACGGCCCTGATCCTGATTGCGGGGGGCGCCCTCGTCATCTGGGACGCGTTGCGCCTGGGCATCGGCTGGGGCTCCGACGGCCCGCAGAGCGGGTTCTTCCCGTTCTGGCTCGCGGTGCTGCTGATCGGCGCCTGCGCGGTCATCGCGATGCAGGCGCACCGCCGGACGCGCGACCGCCCCTTCGTCACCCGGCAGCAGCTGCGGCCGGTGCTGACGACGCTGCTGCCGTCGGCGGGCTTCGTGGTGCTCACCCAGTTCATCGGGCTCTACGTGGCCACCATGCTCTTCATGGGCTTCTACATGCGGTGGATCGGCCGCTATGGCTGGGCGCCGGTGGTGACGGTCAGCGTGCTGTTCCCGCTCATCATCTTCGTGATCTTCGAGAAATGGTTCCTGGTGCCCATGCCCAAGGGGCCGCTCGAGGCCTGGCTCGGCTACTGAGCATGGGCTGGGAGAACCTGCTCCTCGGCTTCGAGGTCGCGCTGCAGCCCATGAACCTGGGCCTGGCTGTCCTCGGGATCACCCTGGGCACCATCATCGGCGTGCTGCCCGGCCTGGGCGGGGCCAACGGAGTGGCCATCCTGCTGCCGCTCACCTTCTCGATGCATCCGACATCGGCCATCATCCTGCTGACGAGCCTCTACTGGGGCGCGCTGTTCGGAGGCGCCATCACGTCCATCCTGTTCAACATCCCGGGCGAGCCGTGGTCGGTGGCGACCACCTTCGACGGCTATCCGATGGCCCGCCAGGGGCACGGCGGTGAGGCGCTCACCGCCGCGTTCAGCTCCTCGTTCGTCGGGGCCTTCTTCTCGGTCGTGCTGATCACCCTCTTCGCCCCCTTGCTGGCCGAGATCGCGCTGAAGTTCGGGCCGCCCGAGTTCTTCGCCATCCAGCTGCTGACCTTTTCCTCGTTCATCGGGCTGGGCGGGGGCAATCCGATCAAGTCGCTGGTATCGATTCTCATCGGATTCATCCTGGCCTGCGCCGGCCTCGACATCGTGACCGGCCAGCTCCGTCTGACCTTTGGCATCACCGAGCTGATGAAGGGCTTCGACTTCATCGTGGCGGTCATCGGGCTCTTCGGGATCGGGGAGATCCTGCTCTCGGTGGAAGAGGGGCTGTCGTTCCGCGGCGTCAGCGCCCACCTCAATCCCCGCGTGGTCTGGCAGACCTGGAAGACGTTGCCGCGGTACTACCGCACGTTCATCCGCAGCGCCTTCATCGGCTTCTGGATGGGGTTCAAGCCCGGTGGCGCCACTCCCGCCTCCTTCATGAGCTACGCCTTCGCCAAGCGGTTCTCGCGGCATCCCGAGCGATTCGGCAAGGGCGAGATCGAGGGCGTGGTCGCGCCCGAGACGGCGGCCCACGCCGCGGGCGGCGCCGCCCTCCTGCCGATGATCACGCTCGGCATCCCGGGCAGCCCCACCGCGGCGGTCATGCTGGGCGGCCTCATCATCTGGGGGCTCCAGCCGGGGCCGATGCTGTTCAAGGAGCGCCCGGACTTCGTCTGGGGCCTCATTGCGAGCATGTACACCGGCAACATCATCGGCGTGATCATGGTCCTGGCGTTCGTGCCCCTCTTCGCCGCCATCCTGCGGGTGCCGTTCGCCATCCTGACCCCCCTCATCGTCAGCGTCTGCGCCATCGGCGCCTACTCCGTCCACAGCAG